>DATHXZ010000473.1:0-2674 GCA_035459405.1 Chthoniobacterales bacterium | reverse complement strand
AGTGTTCGCGCAGGCGATCTCGTGGAACATCGGCGCGCCGCTGCATTTCCCGACGCGTGAAGCGATCGATGCGGCGTTCCGCGCGGAGGAGTTCACGCGTGAGGAGCGACCGGCATGGGGCGGCACACCGTTCAACAACCGGCTGTTTGTGTTTCGCAGGCCCCTCCTGTAGCGGCGGTCTACGACCGCCGTTGTAGCCGAGGACGCTGTCCTCGGCTGGCGCAAGACGTGGCCACGCGTCAGACCTGCCGGGGACAGCGTCCCCGGCTACAGCGTAGCTGCTCCGGCTGCGGAATGACGAACTTGTAGCCTCGCGCCGCGAGGCGTTGCAGCGTCAGCTCCAGGCAACGCGGCTGGAAATCCGGATGCTTCTCCCCGTGGTGTCCTTCGTGCAGCAGCACGATCGCGCCGGGACGCGCATGCTTCTCGACGCGTTCGGCGACCTTCACCGGGTCCTGCTTGACCGTATCAAGACCGCGCACGGTCCAGCCGATCAGCACAAGCCCCCGACGAGCGAGCGCTGGATGAACGAAGAAATTTTTCATCCCGGCCGGCGCGCGAAAGAACTGCGCCGGCCGCTCCGCTGTGCTGCGCAGGTGTTCTGCGCATCCGTCGATCTCACGTCGGATGCGCCGCGCGCTCGCACACCAAAATGTTCGGCTGGGATGCGTGTTCGTATGATTGGCCAACGAATGGCCGCGCGTCAGGATCTCGGTCAGAAGGTGCGGATGCGTTTCTGCATATTGCCCGACAACGAAGAACGTCGCGCGCGCGTCGAACTGCTGGAGAATGTCGAGCATCGCGCGGGTGTGCGCCGGTGAGGGGCCGTCGTCGATCGTGATCCAGACTTCGCGTGCGGTCGTGTGGAAGCTGGTGAAGACGGGTCCAAGCCACTGCGAATTCGCAACGAGCGTCGGATACAACAGCAACATGTGCGACACGAACAGCGGCGCGACTGCGACGATGACGCCGTGGCCGATGAGGAAGATTGAGACGACTGGTGCGATCGCCGCCAATACCAGCAGCGCCGTACGGAGTGGCGCAGCGTTATCGGGCGGGCTCGGCATGCATCAGCGCCAGGATGGCGGCAGCTGCGAGGTTTAGCGCGACTGCTCCGAGCCAGGCGAGACCAACCAAACGCGTCCAGGCACCGGCCGTGACGAGGTCGCAGGCGAAGATCGTCGTCACGACACCGATGAGGATACTTTGGAGGTGCCGATCTGCTGACTGGCGCAGAAAGCCGCCTGCACGTAGCGCCCTGATTAACAGTGCGTTGGCGTAGATGATGACCGACCACCATGCCCAGACGAGAAGTGCAAGGGGTAACAGGAGGCCGATCTGCTGCCATGTGGCGCGACCTGCGAGCAGCAGGCGTGCGGCGAAGATGTAGGCGACGGCATGAACCAGCGTTCCGGCGACGGCGGCTTCTAACCAGTTCTGCTCTGAGCGCTGCGCCGACGCACCGGTGAGCCGCGCGAACAGACGCGGGAGTGCGAAGTAGTAGCGCGGGTGCATGTCGTTAGGCGCGTGCGTCGCGAACGAACGGCGGCGCGAAAGCGAACCATTGCGCCCAGTGCGTTGCGACAACCGCTTCCAGGACACTGCACCAGATCTGCACTGCGGCGCTGATCTCTTCATCACGTGCACGTGAGCTGCGCGCGACCGTGATCGGCTCGCGGACGATGACACGGTAGCGGCGGAAACCGGCACGCGCGATGAATAGCGGGTAGATCGGCACCTGCGAGGCCAGCGCGAGCGAGAACGGACCGCTCGGCACCGCCACCGGATGTCCAAACATCCGGCCTGCCGCGGACGCGACGCCGGGGATCACGCGATCGCCTTGGATGGAGACGATTTCACCGCGGCGCAGCGCGCTCAGCAGGTCGAACGCGAGCATCGCGCCATCGGTGTTGTAGTCGATCTTCACGGCGCCTTCGCCGGTGCGTCGCATTGTTGTGTCGAGATGCTCGGCAGTCTGGCGATCCGGTTCCGGCGCGCGCACCATACGGATCTCGCGATTGAACTTCTGCGCAAAGAGCGCCGCGCCGAGATCGTAGCTCCCCATGTGTGCGGTCAACACGATCGCACCGCGCGTGGCGGCGAGTTGCTCGAGCTGCTCGCGACCCTCGATCTCGTAGGTGAACTCCGCCTTTGTCATTTTGAAGCTCGCCGCTTCGGCAATTGTCCACGCGAAGTTCAGCAGGATGCGAAATGCCCGCACGTGATTGATCCAAACCGACGAGCCGGGCAGCACGATGGCGAGGTTACCCACAACGGCGCGGCGCGCCGGAGAAGCGAGAAAGAAGAACAGCATCGTCCAGCACCAGATCAGGATCGGCTGAAGATAAAACGGTACGTTTGCGACAGCGAAATCGAGGTAGTTGCGCCACAGCACGCCTTTGACAGCGAAGCGGCGGAGCAGCGGGTGCGCGCTCTGAGCCGGCCCCTCGGCTGGTGGTGCAACCGATTGCGCTGGCGACTCCGCAGCTTGTGCGCTCAAACTTCGGCGCGCGCCGGCGTTGCGGCACCCGACTCCACCACGCGGCGCTCGCGACCTGCCGCGAAGATCAGCCGCAGGTTTGTAAGCTCGGCTTTCCACCAGCGGAAGAGGCCCTTCTGGATCAGCTTGCGCACGCGGGCGTCCGGCACGAAGCCATCGTACATCTCGCGCCAG
>DATHXZ010000472.1:0-5783 GCA_035459405.1 Chthoniobacterales bacterium | reverse complement strand
CGCGCAAAGGTCGACCTTGCCGGCTACGCCGATCTTCGCCGTCTACACGCGCTCCTCAGCGGCCCTCTCCCGAGCACCGCCGAGCCCGAGTTGGTGACCTCTGAGCGGCTCGAGCTAGGGCTGCTCGAACGGAATTACGCTGCTGCACGGCAAGCATTGGCCGCACACGCACTGCCGAATTTCAATTGGGCCGGCTACGTCACGCCGCGCGAGTGGTATGAAGGCCTGATCGCACAAGGCTCCGGCGACCGTGCCGCGGCACAGGCGGCGTTTGAAGCGGCGCATCGATTGGTTGCCTCGATAGTGGCCGAACGACCGGACGATGCGAAGGCTCACATCGTCCAAGCCGAGATCGAGGCGCGGCTGGGTCGAAAGGCGGACGCGATCCGCTCGGGCGAGCGCGCGCTCAGCCTGCGCCCGGTCGCGAAGGATGCGGTCGACGGCGTGCACATCACCGGTCGGCTGGCTGGTGTTTACGCGCAGGTCGGCGAGATCCCGAGAGGGCTGGAGCTGCTCGCATCCGCGGCCAGCATGCCGAATGGACCTAATTACGGCTCGCTCAAGCTAGACGAAACGTGGGACCCTCTGCGCCAGGAGGCTTGGTTCGCTGCAATCGTCGCGACTCTCGCACCGCGCTAATCCCGCCCTCGCGGCACGACAACATCCATTCGGCGGGCGGCGTGAACCGTCCGGCCGCTACAGAATCAAGCCACGCGGGCGCGGCTACGGTATGTTGTACGTCTCCACCAACCCGATGCCGGTCGTGCCACCTTTTCCGCGCAAGATTGCGGTATAGAGACCTGGCGCCGCCGCGGGCAGCAGGATGGCAGATTCCGCCGGATCGCTCGGGGCGAGTGATGCTGCCTGGATTTGCGCCGCTCCGGATGACTGCTGCCAATCATCGTTCTGCTCGATGGTGTTCCCTTGCGCGTCGACCAGTTCGACCGTGGTGTCGTTCAGCGCACTCGGAAGCTGATTCTTCAACGAGGGGCCAATGCCCCGAACGACGACTTTCGTCGGCCCGCGGCCGGATGGCCCGACAATGAAGCCGCCGATCATGACATTGTCTCCAGTCTCGACGAAGCCGCGCGTGCTCAGGTTCGCAAGCTTGGCTTCATCCGTCCCGGCGACTTCGTACACTTCCGCGAGCGCAACTCCGGAGCTGCGGTTCTGGCCGCGGACGATCGCAGTGTAGAGCCCGGGATCCAAGGTGCGCACGATCGCCGACTCAACGTCGTTCGTCGGCTGCAGGCCAGTCGCGCTCACCTCCGCTTCGTTCTCTCGCCAGTTGTCGTTCGTGGCGATCGGGTTTGGATTCCCCTGCTGATAAAGCTCGAGCACAGGATCTTCAAGCCGCCCGGCGAACGGCGCGCCATTCGCCTGGAGCGACGGACCGATCCCGCGCACGATCACCTTCTTCGGCGCAGTGCCATTGATGATGAATCCGCCGATGAGCACATTGTCGTCTGTCTGAACGCGAGCGCGGGTCGAGATGTTCTGCAGGCGGCCGGCTGGTGCCGGCAGTGGCGTGTTTCGACTCGCGGTCGTTACCTGACGCAATGGCCGTGGTGTCGGGGCGGGCGACACGTTGGGAGTCGTGTAACTGATGGTCGGAATGTCGTTTCCGTTCAGCACGATCTGCATGAAATCGAGCCGCACAGGCGTATTCGGGCTGGCTGGCTCGATTTCGTCCACCAGTTCCTCATCCCAGATCGGCTTCGCGCTATCGACGCCCGTCCCGCGCACATAGTAGACGCGCCCGCGGCCCCCGGCGGCATCTTCCAGCAGGCCGATGTGGATCGTGCCGGAGTCGACTGCGAAATACTGATCAGCGCCGGAATCCGACCTGAGCGCATTTCCATAGCGCGGCAAGGTGTGGACGAAGGCGAAGTTTTTGCCCTGGTTGAAGCTCACGTAGAGCTTGTTGCCATGCAGCACGTAGAGCGTGCCGTTGTTGTCGAAGGCGGAATTCGTAACGGTGAAACCTTGACCCGGCCCAGGCGAAAGCGGGTGTTTCGTGCCCTTCCAAGTTGTGCCGAAGTCCGAGGTCTCGCAGACGAACAACTCATCGTTCTGCGTCTCGGACCAGTAGAATTTTCGGTTCGTTCCCCAGGTGCCGTGGCGGCCGGACTTGTAATTCCTGAAATTAGCGTCTGCAACACGCGTGTCGCCGGCGGTGGCGGACGGACCTGTCGTGTTATCCTTGCAGACAACGTGCTCCGGCCCGCTGCCATTAAGCCCCACAAGCGGCGTCTGGATCGGGAACGTAAGTCCTCCATCGAAACTAAAGACGAGGACTGATCCGATGCGATACCAGCCGGCGACTACGTACGGCTCGGTCTGCAGCTGCCCGGCAGGCGCAAGATTCGAGAATGGCCCGAGGTACGACCAGCATTGGTCGTTGAGGGGAAACGGTACCACGAATTGCGTGACAGTGAAGTTATCGCCGCGGTTGTCGCTGTGTGCGGCGACTCCGTTCGGAACCTCAGTTCCGAAGTAGACAACGTCGTTGCCGAAAGCCAGGAGATCGCCCTCGATGCCGAAAGGCTCGGACGCATCAACAGGAGGATACTTCTTGGTCCACGTCTGCCCGCCGTCTGAGCTCCGCAAGATGTCGTTGCCCGTCAGCAGTTCCGGCAGAAGCAGGTAGGTGTCATTGCCAAAGGCGGCGAGGTTCCCTTCGCAGCAGGTGCCGTGGTACACGATCTTCCACTCGGGTGATCGCGGCGGAGCTGGCGGCGCTGGCGTCTCATCGCTGACGACCGCTTTCCCGTTGTACTGGTCCTGCGCGGTCGCCGTCGCATAGACGACCCGAACGCT
Source organism: Chthoniobacterales bacterium (assembly GCA_035459405.1). Taxonomy (GTDB): domain Bacteria; phylum Verrucomicrobiota; class Verrucomicrobiia; order Chthoniobacterales; family UBA10450; genus JACCTI01. Next base: position 2,963 of record DATHXZ010000472.1, on the reverse strand, counting down.
GAAGACGCCGGTGCCGTGAACGGACGGAACGATCTCGACGGTTTCGCCCTGCGACGCGAAGCTTTCGCGAGAAGAGCCAATGAGCGGCCCGGAGTTGTTGTCTTTTCTGACATATAGATCGTAGTCGCTGCCGACGAGAACCCAGGCGATCGACACTTGGATGCGTTTGCCGGTCCAATCCGCCGGCGAGCCGCTAACGGTCAGCGTGAAGGTGTCGCAACTAACGCCCTCCGCACAAGTGGCCTCGCTCACGCTCGTGCCTGCCACACCTGTCCCGGTCCAGAGAACCGGCTGAGAGGTGGGCGTGATGGTGCCAGTGCTCGGACTGGCCGCTCCGAGCCACATGATCGACGCGGCGCAAACAAAGCTGACAATCATAAACACGCCGAACAACGTCCATCGTTTGTTTTTCATGAGTGGTCCTCCAGCTGACACGGCGCACGAATCGCACCGAAGTGGATTCGCTTTTCGAGATCGAAGCAGCCGCACCAACCCGCGACTTGACACGTTTGCGCCGGTTCGTAGCACTAGCGGCAGCGGCGCGAGCGCAACCCGGCCGTTCTTTTCCCTTGTGATCGAAACTCCTGCTGTTGGAACTTTGAATCCCGAACCGACGCCCGCCCCTGATGTCATTGTCCGCGGCACGGCGGCCGGTTTTCTGCAGAACGTCGAATCCGGCCGGCATCGCTTCAGTGTCGATGAGCCAGCTTCGGTCGGCGGAACGGATACGGCCGCGACGCCTTACGATCTTTTGCTAGCGGCGCTCGGCTCGTGCACTTCGATGACGGTAGGCCTCTACGCGCGGAAGAAACGCATGCCGCTCGAGAACATCACCGTCTCGGCCTGGCACTCGAAGATCCACGCCACGGATTGCGAGGAATGTGAAACGCGCGAGGGCAGGATCGATCGCATTGAGGTGGCGATTGAGCTCACCGGTGATCTGAGCGAGGAGCAGCGCGTGCGTCTGCTCGAGATTGCAAAAATGTGCCCTGTGCATCGGACGCTCACGTCAGAAATCAGCGTGCGGTTCAAGTGACGCCGGCGCGCGCTGAGTAGATGAAGACGTTCTTAGCGGCGTTCCTGGGATTTTTGGCTGCTGGCGTGTTGTTGCTGGCGGTGCTGCTGGTGCTCGGCGGGTCTAATCTCTGGCAGCGCCGAGCGGCGAAACTCGTAGAATGGGTCGAACGTGAGCGCCCGGCGACTCCGACGCCGAGGGTCGATCGCGAAGCAGCGCGGCTCGATGTGCAAAGGCGCCGCGCGGATCGAGATCGCGAAGACGAGGAGCTACAGGAACAGCGGCGCGAACGCCTCGCGTTGTTAACGGCAACGTTGCGAGTGAAGCCGATTGCGCGGGTGGGTGCTGCCGAGACGCACCTTTTTCAGGAGTCGGAACGGCAGCAGGTGCGTGTGGCGTCGGACGCGCTGTTGCTCGAGTTGATCGAACCGGTTCAGATCGACCAATGGACGGTGCTTCAGCGCGGAACGATGGTCGAGTTCGTCCGTGCCGATCATGACAACGCGATCACGATCCGGCACGAAGGCGCGCAGTATCAGGTTAGCCCCTGCCAAACGGAGCTGCGCGCGATCAGCGGCGACGTTGTCTGCTCACCGACTCACTGAGCCGAAATTCTGTGTCCGATTGGCTCGGCGGCGCCGCGCGCCGTGCGCGGCTCGTCCGGCCAGCCGCTTACCTGGCGAGCTCGAGCTCCGACTCATGAAACGGTCCCTCTTCGTGCCATGGCCTCGGAGAATACCAATACCCGTATTGGGGCTCGTAAGCGACGCGTTGACCAGCGGACCGCTCCCTCTCACGGATGGGCTCGCGGACGTCGTAACTCCCCGGAAAGGTGACGAAATAACGATCCTCTCGAAACAACCTCGTCCGAAGACAGACCTTGCCTTCAGTTTGGGTGGCTTTCACCCTGACCCTGTCGCCGGGGTGAAACTTGACAGGTCGGGAGGTCGAACGTGCGATCGCTCGAGCGCGGCCATCCTGCTGATCGTCAGTCGCACGTTGCCGCGCCGTTCCCTGCATTGTTGCGCTGAATGGAGTGTTGATCAGCTCGCCACCTTCGCCGATCAGATCGAGGAACCGATTGGCTGCCGACACAGCGACGCGTTTCCTCGCACGCACGTTTCCGCGCCGCACCTCGAACACGGCATGACTACCCGGAAGGATGCCGCCGCCGACGGCGAAGTATCCGATGTAGCGATCGCCCTCGTACAAGTCCGCGCGCAGGACGGGATGGGGTAGCTCGAAGGTGCCCAAGAACCCGCCCGTCCAACCGGAGCGCTGTTCATCGATGAACGCCGTAAGCGCAGGAAGCTTCGAACTTTCGAGCGGTGCTGGCGCAGACGAGCCTCGCCACCCTTCATAGCCGAGAACCTCTACCTGCGTGACTTCTGGAAGCGGCTCGAGATCGGTCCTCACCCAGACTGCTGAGCGAAACACGAAGCCGCCGAGGACGGCGAGCGCGAGCGCCCCACAGCCGGCGATGAGCCACCGTTGCTTCGGCGTCCAGCCATGTGAGCGTGGTAAGAGCGTCATCTAGCGCGACAAAGGGATCGTTGCCCCGCGGCGGCAGGCAAGCAACCATGCACCTGAGATGTGGAAGGCACACACTCTAAAAGTAATTCGCACGCTCCCTCGCTCCCAGCCGCATCGGGCGCTTGATCGTTTGGTCGCGAGTTACGGCTGGGGTGGCGTCCAGCGCCAGTCAGCGGACCGGCGACAAAGTCTCCGAGGAGTAATGCTCACGAGAGGAGTCGAACCTCCACGGGTTTCCCCATACGGTCCTGAGCCGTACGCGTCTGCCATTCCGCCACGTGAGCGCGGGCTGCTAAATTGCGCGCCCGCGAGGTAGGCGCAAGCGCAAAGGGTAGGACATCGCGCTGCGATGTCCAAAGTGCGCGACATGCCGGCCGGCGACCGAGCGTCTGAAGACTTGGCACGCGCCTCGGAC
>DATHXZ010000471.1:0-2798 GCA_035459405.1 Chthoniobacterales bacterium | reverse complement strand
GCTCACTGCTGACGACGCGGAGGAGTATGCTGCGCTGCGGCGCGAGTCGTTGCTCGATTCGCCGATGGCGTTCACCTCGTCGCCTGAGGACGACCGCGCCGCTTCAGGGGAGGGCGTACGTGAAACGCTCGCCCGCGGAGCGGATTCGGTGATCGTCGGCGCATTCGGACCGGACCTTGTCGGTTCCGTCGGCATGTGTCGCGACCATCATCTGAAACGCGGGCACAAGTTGCACGTCTGGGGAGTGTATGTCCGCCCGGCGCAACGCGGCAGCGGCATCGCTGCGGCGTTGCTCGAAGCTGCAATCCGTCACGCGCGGAGCATACCCGGGATCGCCTGCCTCGATCTGAACGTGAACTCCACTGCACCCGCAGCGAAGCGCGTTTATGAGCGCGTCGGTTTCCGGATGTGGGGCACCGAACCGGACGCGCTACGATACCGCGGCGAAATCACGCAGGAGCACCATATGTCGATGCACTTGTAGCCGGGGACGCTGTCCCGGCTGGTTTGCGCGTGATCATGGGCTTTTTCGCCTGCGTCTGCCGCGCGCGCGTCAGAGCTGCCGGGGACAGCGTCCACGGCTACAAGATTTGCTCCGCGCATAAGCGTCTCGCGCGCCTGTCCTCCGATTCGAAAGTATGGCTGCGATTGCGACGACTGCCGCGCCGTCCGGCGCTCACGACGACAAACATCCGAAGGGCCTTTACGTCCTGTTCGCGACAGAGATGTGGGAGCGCTTCAGCTACTACTCGATGCTCGCGATGTTCACGCTGTATCTGCGTGACACGACGGGGCAAGGATTCGCCTGGAGCAGCGACAGCGCGACGAAGCTCTACGCGAATTACCTGATGTTCGTGTATGCGAGCCCGCTGATCGGCGGATGGCTCGCGGACCGGAAACTCGGATATCGGCGGGCGGTGATGATCGGCGGCGTGTTCTTCATGGCGGGCCATCTGTTGCTGTCTTTCCGGTCGATGACGGCTGTTTACGCGGCGCTCACGTGCCTGGTGATCGGTAACGGTCTCTTCAAGCCGAACATCTCCGCGATGGTCGGCAACCTGTATCCCGAGGGCAGCCACCTCAAAGACCGCGCTTACAACATCTTCTACATGGGCATCAACGTCGGTGCCTTCCTCGCGCCGGTCGTGGCGGAATACGTGCAGGGCAAATGGGGCTTCCACCCGGCGTTTGCGGTGGCGGCTGCCGGGATGGCGATCTCGGTATCGATCCTGTGGAAGTTCCAGACGCACGTCGCGGCGGCGGATCGGGGCGGCGTTACGAAACTGACGGCGGCACACAGTGGCGCGGTAGCGGTCGACGCACCGCCGGCCAGCGTTAGTCATCAAAACGAAGGCGGCGCGACGCGGCGGGACACCATGGAAGAGGTCCCGGAATGGAAGCGCATCGGCGCGTTGATCGTGATCTTCGTCATCGTGATCGTGTTCTGGATGGTCTTCCACCAGAACGGCTCGACGATGACTTACTGGGCGAACGAGAACACGGACTGGAAGGTTACGGGCATTATCTCGAATGCGATCAACCCTCTGTGGGTGATGATTCTCACGTTCCCGCTGGTCGGATTCTGGCGCTGGCTCGACAGCAAAGGGATGGAGCCATCCACGCCGGTGAAGATGGCGATAGGGATGTTCCTGACGGGCGCGGCATTTTTTGTTCTGTATCTCGGTGCGAAGGTGGGCGAAGCGTCGGTGACCGGCGATCTTGCAGGCGCGAATCGGTGGGCCTACCGCGTGTCACCGCTGTGGCTTCTCGGCGCTTACGGTGTACTGACGTTAGGTGAACTGATGTTGTCGCCGATGGGCCTCTCGCTCGTGTCGAAGGTCGCGCCGATTCGTTTCCGCGGCGTGATGATGGGCGGCTGGTTCATGGCCACCGCGATCGGGAACAAGCTGACGCAGATCGGCGCGCTGTGGGACGATTGGCTGCACTCGTCGTTTTGGCTGCTGCTGAGCGGGCTCGCCGTCTTTATGGCTGTCGTGCTGCTGTTCCTGCTGCGCCCGTTGAAAAAAGCGATGCCCGGCGTTTAGCGACGGTGGTAGGGACGCCGCGCTGCGGCGTCCAAGGCACGTCGCTCGCTCACTAGACATCCGAAAGTCCCACGTCCCTCGATCCGGCCACGCGCCTCGGACATCGCAGCGCGATGTCCCTACCTTCCTGACGTGCTATGCTGCGCGCCGTGGAGAACCGCACGCTCGCGCACCTTTTCGACAGCAACAAAGCCTGGGCGGACAGCATTCGTCAGCAGGATCCTGAGTTTTTCCTCAAGCTCTCGCGCCAGCAGTTTCCAGGTTATCTCTGGATCGGCTGCTCAGATAGCCGAGTGCCGGCGAACCAGATCGTTGGGCTGTTGCCTGGCGAATTGTTCGTCCATCGAAACGTCGCCAATCTCGTCGTCCACACCGACCTGAACTGCCTGTCGGTGATGCAGTTCGCGGTCGACGTGCTGAAGGTGCGCCACATCATCGTCTGCGGACATTACGGGTGCAGCGGCGTGCGAGCCGCGCTCCGCGGCGAACGCATTGGGCTGAGCGACAACTGGCTCCGGCACCTCCAGGACGTGCGCGACAAGCATGCGGGCAGTCTCAAGCAGCTACGCGATGACGCCGCATGTCACGACAGCCTGTGCGAACTGAACGTCGTCGAGCAGGTGGCGAACGTCTGCGCGACCACAATTGTGCAGGATGCATGGGAGCGTGGACAGGCCGTCACGATCAATGGTTGGATCTAAGGTCTGAACGATGGCCTTCTCCGAGACCTGAACGTAACGGTAGGCGCGATCG
>DATHXZ010000470.1:0-9575 GCA_035459405.1 Chthoniobacterales bacterium | reverse complement strand
CACGGCGATTCGGAAACCGACGCTCCTTGAGGCGGGAAGGGTGCGCGACTGCATTTAGTCTCACGGGCGGCTACCGATCAGCCGCTCCGCGGATCTGTCGATTCGATTCGCCGGCGGCGTCTCTCGAATTCTTCTTTGAACTGCTCCAGCCGCCGGACATCGCTGGCGTCCTTCTCGCGACCGGCCGCACGTTTGCTGGCGATGATGTCATCGAGCGACGCCACGGGAAACCGCCCGTCCTCGAGCACGCTCCGGCTTTTTGCCGCCTCGAAACTCTCGATCCCATCCGGCGCGTGGATGAGGTCGAGCGCGAACGGCCCGTGCTTCATCAGAACGATCTCGCTCCCGGCAAGGATCGACACAGTGAGCGCCGGGTCCAACTCGAAGCCGAGGGCACGCAAACCATTTAGCACTCGAGCGGCATTCTCGCGGGATCGCGGCAGGAAAATGTCTACGTCCTGGGTGGTGTCGGGGTAGCCAAGAAGGATTGCGCCGCTCTTGCCAATAAAGAGGTAATCGACCGCTTCTTCGGCGAACGCCGACGCGAGTTCCTCCGCTTGCGCAGGCGTGAACTTGCTTTGGGGCATCACTTAGCGGCCGCGCGACGACGATACCCGAGATACTCAGGCAGCGATTCCTCGCACCAGGCGCGATACTCCGCCATGGTCTCGAACGCGCGATCCGGGCCGTCGTCGAGCACGGGTTTGTGCACATGGCAGAAGCCGTACTTGATGCGCGTGAGGACGTCGCGCTGCAGCTGGGCGCGGCATTGTTCACGCCACGCTTGTTCCTCGGAGAGCCGCACCGCAAGACGATACCTGCACGCGTCGCAGTTGTCATCCGTGCGACGCGCGGGCTCACTGTTCCGCCGCTGCGCCGCTGTGTTTTCGACGAGCTGGATCTCGTCCGCGCCTCTGATCGCATCCGGCGGCTCAAAGCTAAACACCCGTGCCGCTTCGCCGGCTGACGGACACCGGAACGCCTTGCGCCTCCGGCGTTTCGGCCAGCGGCTTGCCTGACTTGAAATCCGCCGTCGGGAGGAATTGTGGTGACACGCGTCCGCCTGACGGGTATTCTCGCCGGCGTGCGAAAAAACGCCTTGGTTCTGGGCGCGGCTCTATTGAGCCTCGTGTATCCAGCAGCGGCGGCTGACTACGTCGTCACGCATCCGAATGACGAAGGCGCGGGCTCGCTCCGTCAGGCCATCAGCGACGCGAACGCGCGCGTCGGCGCCGACCGGATCCTCTTCAACATCCCGGCTGGCGGCGTGCAGCGAATCAACGTCGGCAGCAATCCGCTGCCGGCAATCTCTGACGCAGTCACGATCGACGGCTACACGCAACCCGGCGCGAGAGCAAACAGTCGCGCAATGGGTAACGACGCCGTCATCCTCATCGAGCTCCGCCGGACGCATTCCCCGAGCGAGACTGATGCCGAGAACTACGACGGGATCGTCCTCAATGGCGCAGCGTGCACGATCCGCGGGCTGGCGATCACCGGCTTCACGCGCGGGGGCGGCTTCAAGCAGATCGCCAAAGGCGTCGGCATTCTCGCGAGGGGCAATGGCGGCCATGTCATCGAGGGCAACTTCATAGGCCTCGCGCCGGACGGCAGCGGTACGAGCGGCGAGCAGCGGACAGGCAACCTGATCGGCGTCTCCGCCGAGGCTCCCGGCACCCGAATCGGCGGAGTGTCGCCAGCCTCGCGAAATGTGATCTCGGGCAACATCTTCTACGGCGTCTCCGTGACGCAGCCGGCAACGGTCGAGGGGAACTACATCGGCACCGACCCGAGCGGTCGGACGGCGCTGCGTAATAGCGTCGGCGGCATGGTGCTGGAGAGAGGCAATCTCGCGGGATGCGTCGTCGGCGGCGTGACGTCTGGCGCGGGCAACGTCATCTCCGGCAATGGTGGAGACGGAGTGCGCGTCTTCCGCGCTTCGGGGGTGCGGGTGCAGGGGAACCGGATCGGGACCACGGCGGATGGAGCGGATGCTCTGCCGAACGGCCAGGGAATCGAGATTTTCGACAGCTCGAACAACCTCATCGGCGACCTTGAAGGCAAAGGCGCAAACGTCATTGCGTTTAACCGCTCATACGGAGTGAGCGTGATTGGAGGTTCCTCGCTCACAGGGTTCGGGAATCGAATCCTGTCGAACCGCATCCATTCCAATGACGACCAGACAGGATTCACCCCGCCGCGCGCGAGCCGGCAGATCAACGTCAACGCAAGCAACGACCTCAACGACGTCGATGCCGGGGCGAACAACGGTCAAAACTTCCCCATCATCATCCGCCGCGACCTCGACCCTCAGGCGTCGCCCGGCACCACCCGCGGCAAGCTGCAAGGGGGACTGAACAGCACGCCTTCCAGGCAGTTCACGCTCCAGTTCTTCTATCTCGGAGGCGATTGCGAGCTGCTCGGCACAACCACGGTCGTGACCGATCCCGGAGGCAACGCGCTTTTCACCTTCCCGTTCTCGCATCCAACGCAGCTCGTCGGCGGCTATTTCACCGCCACGGCGACTGATCCCGATGGCAACACCTCGGAGTTCTTCCCGGAGAATGGTGGAGTCGGATTGGCGAACATCTCGACGCGCGCGTTTGTCGGCACAGGCGAAAACATCCCGATCGCCGGGTTCATCGTCCGCTCTCAATCCGAGAAAAACCTGCTGATCCGCGCGCTGGGCCCATCGCTCAACCTGCAAGGCGGCCTCGCCGATCCGAAGCTGCAGATTTTCAACGCGAACCAGACGTTGGTGGCGGAAAACGACGATTGGGCTTCGTCGAACCAGGACACGCGCATCCGTTTCACCGGTTTGGCGCCGGCGAACGAGCGGGAAGCTGCAGTCATCGTCACGCTGCCGTCCGGCAATTACACCGCTCAGTTGCGCGGCGCCGATGGCGGGACCGGCGTCGCATTGATCGAGATCTACGATCTGAACGACACTATCACGCCAACATCCGGTCGCCTGGCGAACATCTCCACCCGCGGCTTTGTCGGCAAGAATGACGACGTGCTGATTGCGGGCGTAATCGCGCTGGGCAACGCCGCGCAACGCGTGATCGTCCGCGCCATCGGTCCCGAATTGACCGCCCGCGGCGTAGCGGGCGCGCTACAGGATCCCACGCTCGAGCTGCGCGACTCCAGCGGCAATCTCGTGGCGGAAAACGACAACTGGCGCCAGAACCAGGCACAGGAGATTCCGCTGGACTTCCACCCGCGAGACGAGCGTGAATCGGTCATCGTCTCGTCCCTTCCGCCGGGCGCCTACACCGCCATCGTGCGCGGCAAAAGCGGCACCACGGGTGTGGCGCTGATCGAGTTCTACGATTTGACAAACTAAACCATGATGCGCAAACACCTGCTCCGCGGCGCATGCGCCATGCTCTTGCTGACCGGCACCGCGGCCGCCGCTGATTTCACCGTCACCACTACAAGCGCTACCGGTCCAGGTTCGCTGCACCAGGCGATCGTCGATGCGAACGCGCTTCCAGGCGCAGACAGAATCACCTTCAATATTCCCGGTGCGGGAGTGCGCAAGATCGATGTCAGCGAGAATGCGCTGCCGGACCTGACCGACAGCGTCACGATCGACGGTTACACACAGCCGGGTTCCCGGCCGAACACCACAGACACCGGCAGCAACGCCGTCATCCTCGTTCAGATCGCCGCTCGTCCGGACGGCACCAGTTCAGTCTTTCAGGGCCTGACGATTCGCGCGGTGGATTGCACGTTGCGGGGGATGATAATTACGGGGTTTAGACGGACGGTGCAGGGCCTCGGCTCCGATGCGAATGGCTATGGTGTGAAAGTGCTCGCGGGCGGCTGTGTCATTGAAGGCAACTTCTTCGGCACGGACGGCTCGGATAGCAGCGCATTTCGCAACGATCCGATCGGAGTGTATATCGCCGCTTCGGGTACTCAGGTCGGAGGGAACACGCCTGCGGCACGCAACGTAATTGGCGGCAGCTCCATCGGAATCTACGTTGTGCAGCCCGGTCCCGGCACGTTGGAAGATATCAAAATTTCCGGCAACCAGATCGGCACGAACCCGCAGCCCCCAGGATCGAGCAGCGGCAAAGCCGAGGGAGTGCCGAACGGAACTGGCATCCAAGGATTCGCCAATCGTAAAGGCGGCGTAGTGATCGGAGGGACAACTCCGGCGGAGGGGAACTTAATCTCAGGCAACAGCGTCGGAATCGAAGGCGCTCAGTTTCTGATCCAAGGCAACTCCATCGGCCTGCAGCCGGATCGCAGTGAGCCGGTCGTAAATCAATACGCTGGGATCAGCATCCGGAGCTCGGACAACATGATCGGCGGCTTTGAACCGGGCGCCGGCAATCGGATCGCGTTCAATCAGCACGGCGTCGCCCTGCTTTACGCTTCGCGTCAGGGTGTCATGTTCCTATCGGCATTTCGCAACACCATCCTGTCGAATAGCATCTTCGCGAACAGCGTGATTGGCATCGATCTCAGCGCCAGGTTTTTACCCGACGGCCCTACCTCGAACGACTTTGGCGACGCGGACGCCGGACCGAACAACCTGCAGAACTTCCCCGTCATCGCTGCGGTGAAACAGGCCGAGGGCGGCGCAGTCATTTCAGGCGCTCTCAACAGCACACCTTCAAGCACGTTCACAGTCCAGATCTTTGAGACCCTACCGGACAACCGCGGCCAGAATCTCCTCGGCACGCTGAGCGTAATCACGGACCAGGGCGGCTCGGTGCCGTTCGAGCTTCTCTATCCCGGAACAGTTGCCAACGACAGCGTCATCACGGCGACGGCGACGGATGCAGCGGCCAACACGTCCGAGTTCTCGCCCCAGACCGGGCCGGTGCAGCTGGCCAACATCTCGACGCGCGGCTTTGTCGGCAGGGGTGCGAACATCCTGATCGGCGGCTTCATCGTGCGCGCAGATCAGCCGAAGAAGGTTGCGATCCGCGCGCTCGGGCCATCTGTCAATGTAAGCAACCGCCTGGCCGATCCAAACCTCGAGCTTTACGACGCGAGCGGCACGCTGCTGGCGAAGAACGACGACTGGCGGACAGCCCCGGAGCAGGATCAGCAGCAGTTGAGAACGAGCGGGCTGGCGCCATCGAGCGATGTGGAATCAGCGCTCATCGCGACACTCGCCCCCGGCAACTACACGGCGCAGGTAACCGGCGTAGGTGGCAGGACCGGCAACGGCATCGTGGAAGTGTACGACCTCAATCCTTTGACCGCGGGTTCCGGCCGGCTGGTGAACATTTCCACCCGCGGCTTTGTCGGCGTGGAAGACAACGTGCTCATCGGCGGCTTGATCGTGAACGGCGATGTCGCGCAGCGGGTGATAGCCCGCGCGATTGGCCCCGACCTCACCTCGCGCGGCGTGTCCGGTGCGCTGCAGGACCCCACGCTCGAGTTGCGCGACTCCAGCGGCAATCTTGTGGCGGAAAACGACAACTGGCGCCAGAACCAGGAGCAGGAGATTCCGCCGGACTTCCAGCCGCGAGACGAGCGAGAATCGGTCATCGTCTCGTCCATTCCGCCGGGCGCCTATACCGCCATCGTGCGCGGAAACAGCGGCACCACGGGTGTAGCGCTGGTGGAGTTTTACGATCTGAAAACTAACCCATGATGCGCCCACACCTGTTCCGCGGCGCGTGCGCCATGCTCTTGCTGACCGGCACCGCGGCCGCCGCTGACTTCGTCGTTACCAACACACAGGACAACGGACCCGGTTCGCTGCGTCAGGCCATCTTGGATGCGAATGAATCGGCCGGTGCGGACCGAATCGTCTTCAACATACCCGGCGCGGGCGTGCATACGATCGGAGTGGGGAGCGGGCTGCCGGCAATTACTGATCCCGTCACAATCGATGGGTACACACAGCCGGGGGCGAGTCCGAATACGCGCCGCCTTGGTAGCGATGCTGTTATCCTCATCGAATTACGAAAGGTAAACACCCGCGACAACTTCGACGGTCTCGTAATCAACACGCGAGACTCCGTTATTCGCGGCCTGTCGATTACAGGTTTCTTGCTCCAGCTGAGGGCTCTGTCTTTCGCTGGAACCGGCATCCGCCTGTTTGGTGAGGGCGGCCACACTGTTGAAGGCAATTTCATCGGGCTCGGACCCGATGGGCTCGTGCCGACAGTAGGGGGTGTGCCGTTGCAAAATCAGAACGGCGTTTCGATTGGGTCTAGCGGGAATACAATCGGCGGCACTTCTCCTGCAGCGAGAAACGTCATCTCTGGTAACCATGGTGGAGGGATTAGAAGCGGCCGCACCAATAACACGATTGCCGGCAACTATATTGGCACGGATCCGAGCGGGCTAAACGCAGTGCGGAATACCGTCGGGATTGCCTTTTCGGGTGGGCCGTTTACCGGCACGACGGTAGGTGGCCGGGTAGCGGAGGCGGCGAATGTGATGTCTGCCCAAAACTTCGCGATCTTCGTGGACGCGAATACCGGTATCGTGCCGGACCCTGCTCGCGCTATCGGCTTCGCGATTCAAGGCAACCTGCTTGGCGTCAGCGCCAATGGCGATCCTCTTGGCGGCGGCGATGTCTACATTGACGCCGCGCAGATGTTGATCGGTGGCCTCGGCGAAGGTGAAGGCAACCTGATCTCAGGTGCCGTACAGGTGGTAGAGAGCTCACGCTTCCAGCCGACAGTCGGTAACCGGATTTTGTCGAACCGATTTTTCCCGGAGGTTCAGCGCCCGATCTTGGTGGGACGTTCCAACGACATCGGAGACCCAGACACAGGGCCGAACAAGCTCCAGAATTTCCCGGTCATCACCCGCGCGACGATCGACCCGAACGCCGCGCCCGGCAGCACGAATGGGATGCTGGAGGGCGGGCTCAACAGCACGCCTTCCACGGAGTTTCTGCTCCAATTCTTCTACGTGGGCTCGCCGGCCGAGGTGCTCGGGACGACCACGGTGAAAACAGACGCGAGCGGCAACGCGCGCTTCAGCTTCCCGTTCACTTCCGCCACCGCCTCCACCACCGCCGGCTTCTTTACCGCCACCGCCACCGATCCCGAGGGGAATACCTCCGAGCTCACGCCCCGGAACGGCTCCGTGCAACTGGCGAACATCTCCACGCGGGGCAGCGTCGGCACGGGCGACAACATCCTGATCGGCGGCTTCATCGTGCGATCGGCCGGCCAGAAGCGAGTGCTGATCCGCGCCCTCGGCCCTTCGCTGAACGTGCCGGACCGGCTGGCTGATCCTTACCTCGAGCTGTACGACAGTAACGGCGCCTTGGTGGCGAAAAACGACGACTGGAAAGCAGGCCAGCAACAGGAAATCATTCAGACCGGCGCTGCGCCGCAGAGCGATGTGGAATCGGCGATCGTCAGCACGCTGCGGGCTGGCAGTTACACCGCGCAGGTGAGTGGCGTGAACGGCAGAACCGGGAATGCGATCGTCGAAGTATACGACCTCGATCCGGTGACCCAAGCCTCGGGGCGTCTCGTGAACATCTCCACTCGTGGGTTCGTCGGCGTGGGCAATAACGTCATGATCGGCGGCGTCATAGCCAGAGGCGATGCTGCACAACGGGTGATCATCCGCGCGATCGGTCCTGATCTTCCGGTAGCCGGGCCGTTGCAGGACCCCACGCTCGAGCTGAGAGACGCGAGCGGCGAGCTACTGGCGCAAAACGACAACTGGCGTGACGAGCAGGAGCAGGAAATCAGAGACACGCAGCTCGCGCCGCGTGACGAGCGGGATGCGGCGATTGTCACCACGTTGATCCCATCAATCTACACGGCGATCGTCCGCGGCAAAAGCGGCACCACGGGTGTAGCGCTGATCGAGTTCTACGATTTAACAAACTGATCGGGCATGAGTGTACTGCCGCTGCTGCGCTGTCGCGCGCATCAGCGTCCTCGCAGCGGGCAACTGGCGCCTGCCCTCCCCATTCGTTTAGCCGCGTTCACACTCTGCGAAGATGCGCCGATTGTAGGGCGTTTCTGTGAAACGCCAGCTCGTTCGCTCGCGGCATCGCCTGGCGCGAGAATGAGGAGCAGGAAATCCCGCCGGACTTCCAGCCGCGAGACGAGCGCGACGCGGTCATCGTCGCGCCGCTCGCGCCCGGCGCTTACACCACAATCGTGCGCGGCATCGCGGATACAAGCGGCGTCGCAATCGTCAAGTTTCACGACCTGAACAACTAGCGAAGCGCCGGCGCATATCCCGCGCAAAGGAAAATTTACGCTTGACACTGTTACCCGGCGGTGCGCAGCCTCCGGTTCATGCATCGAATGTTCATCTTACGTGTCACTGCAGCATGCGGGCTTTGCATTGCAGTTCCGGCGCACGCTGAGACGCTCGTCGCGCTGGTTTCGCCAAACCGCCTGGTCACGTTCGACCATGCGGCGCCCCAGGCGATCACGAGTGCCGTCATCGTGACCGGGCTCGCGCCCGATGAGTCACTGCTTGGGATTGATTTCCGGCCGCGAACGGGCGCGCTCTACGGGCTAGGGAGCGGGAGTCACCTCTACGTCATCGATCCAAATACCGGGTCCGCGACACGCGTCGGCCCCCCGGGTGGCTTCACGCTCAACTTCGGCCCGCAGCGGAGCGACCCGCCAAGCTTCGGTTTCGATTTCGATCCGGTTTCCGACTCGATCCGGATCGTCAGCAACACCGGGCAGAACATCCTGCTCGACGCGGACGACGGCACCGTGCTGGCGGTCGACTCAATTCCAACGTATGCGCCGGGCGACCGTGCCTACCAGCCTTCGAGCCCGTTCGTCGACCCCGAAGCGATTGCCTACACCAACAGCTTCCCCGGCGCACAAAGCACGCTGCTGTATGACATCGATGTCCAGTTCGGTGCGCTCCTCACCCAGGACCCTCCGGAAGGAACGAACGCGGTGCGGACAGTCGGCTATCTCGGATTTGCGGGGCAGAAGTCGAGCGGCGTGCGAGGGAGGGCCGGGTTCGATATCTCTGGAAGGAGCGGCACCGCCTACGCTGCGCTCCTGACGAGCGAGTCTCATCAACTTTGCACGATCGATCTTTCGACCGGAGGCGCGACGGTGCTCGGACGGATCGGTGCGCCTGAGACTGTGCCCGCGGAATCGGTGGTGGCGCTCGCCGCTCCCACCGCTTCGCAGCTGACCGTGACGACGACGGCAGATGCCGGTCCCGGATCTCTCCGCCAGGCGATCCTCGACGCAAATACTTCGCCGGGCGCTGACCGAATAGTGTTCAACATCCCAGGCGCTGGCGTGCAGCGGATCGAGGTGGGGTCAAACCCGCTGCCGGCGATCACCGGCGCCTTGACGATCGATGGCTACACACAGCCCGGCGCCGCTGCGAATAGTCTGACGATCGGCAGCAACGCGCGCATCTTGATTGAAATCCGGAGGAATCATTCCCCTAACGAGTCGCGCGAAGACAACTACGATGGCTTGGTCCTGAACGCCTCCGGCTGCACGATTCGCGGTTTGTCGCTGACCGGTTTTCGCATCGGCGGTGGCTTCAAGGATGTCGCGAAAGGCGTGGGTATTCTTGCCGGTGGCGCTGGCGGCACGTGATCGAAGGCAACTTCATTGGCGTGCCGCCGGATGGCG
>DATHXZ010000469.1:0-3289 GCA_035459405.1 Chthoniobacterales bacterium | reverse complement strand
CGCGACGAAACCGCCGGTCGTCCACGGCGAGGGTGGCCTCAGCCGCAAGGCAGTGGGGGAGGAGCACGCGTCGCACTACTACTCGCTCACGCGTATGGAGAGCAGCGGCGAGCTGCGCCTGGACGACATCACGTTCCAGGTCACGGGCGAGAGCTGGTTCGACCATGAGTGGGCGACCAATCAACTCGCGCCGCAGCAGATCGGGTGGGACTGGCTATCGGTGCATTTCGACGACGGCACCGAGCTGATGCTTTACCAGATCCGGCTCGAGAATGGCAGCGCTGATCCGGCCTCGAGCGGCACGGTCGTGGCGGTGGATGGCGGAGGTGCTCATCTTACGAGCGCCGAGTTCAAGATGACCCCTGCGGAGTTTTGGAAGAGCGATGCGAGCGGCGCACGATATCCGGTCGGCTGGCGTGTAGAAGTGCCCCGCGAGCAGCTGGAGCTCACTGTAAAGCCGACCTTGGATACGCAGGAGCTCGCGTTGATGCCGCTGACCTATTGGGAAGGCGCGGTCGAGATCATTGGCACGCGTGACGGCAAGGCGATCAAGGGTCGCGGATATCTGGAGTTAACCGGATACGCGGGTCCGCTGCGCGAGTTGCAGCGCTAGGGCCGTTCTCCTCATACTCTTAATCCTAATCCGCTCCGCAGGAGTAAGAGCAGGATTAAGATTAAGAGTAGGAGATTAAGCCTGAGTATGCCGCGCGTACTGCACTTCCGCGCCCTTCGGCAGCAGACGCTTGCGGCCGCGCTGACGACGGCGGGCGAGAGTGGCGCGGCCGCCCTTGGTGCTCATGCGGGCGCGGAAACCATGCTGGCGTTTCCGTGTGCGTTTCGAAGGCTGGAATGTACGTTTCATAAGCAACCCGCCGCGGAGCGACGAAGCGCGCTACATTAGGGACGCGAGTTGCTTTGTCAACGCGCCCGTGAGCCCGTCCGCGCGCGCGTCTTCGGGTTAGATTCTACGCGATCAACGTACTCGTTTCACCTACTTACAGCTGCGCCGTGCCGCTGATTGTTCGCTCCCTTTGAATCCGGCAGTCTCGGCGCATGACGTCTGCCCCCCTCAGACTGACGGCCGAAGACAAACTCGACGTGCTTCGGAAATTCGATCCCGCCGGCGAATGGCAGTCGCTAGATCATCAAAGCTACTGCACGCGCTGCGATCACGTGATCCAGTGGCCGGCAGATCGAGGTCGCGGGCGGCACGCGTGCACACGGACCGCTGCGTCTCGAGTGTCCGACACACGGCTGTGCTGCGACTCAGCGGACTGGACTTCTCCGGTCCAGCGGAATGCGGCGGCTCGGCCGGACGATGCGGCATCGCACAACATCAGCACGGTGCATATAAAACCGGGCGCGGAAGGAATCTTGATCAGCCACAACGACCGTGCGGCTGTTGTGCGAAGGACACGCTCGGGACGTGCCATCCCGCTCACTGACTTCCCGGAGATACATCAGCTGCCGCCGCAGCGCCGACGGTTCATGACCCGGTTGGCGCGACACGTCGCTTCCATCGCAAGCAATGGCGACCGTTTGCTCGGCGTGCTTCGCCCATCTGCGCGCGCGCACTACCGCCCGATTCACTAGCGAAGTCCGCAACGCCGAATCGCAGATCGGCGCATCCAAGTCGCAGACCGGCAACGATTAGCTGCCGATGCTGATCTCGCGCAGCAACTTTGTCACCAGCTTAGCTGTTCCATTTCACGCATGATCATGGCGGTGGACGACGGGGCTTCGGGTGACGCTGCGTCGAAAAACCTTCGCATCTTCATCGTCGAGGACCACGCCGACACGGCGCGCGGCTTGGCCATGTATCTCCGCGCCAGCGGACATCAGGTGCATGTCGCGCTAGATGTGCGCTCTGCGCGGCAGCTCGCGACCGAGATCGATTACGACATCCTCTTGAGCGACATCGGTCTGCCGGATGGCAATGGCTGGGATCTGCTCGAGGAACTCAAAGCCCGTAGACCGATTACCGCGATCGCGATGAGCGGTTACAATACGGACGCCGATCGCGCGCGCAGCAAGGCCGCAGGTTTTGTCGAGCATCTGCCGAAGCCGCTGACACCGGAAGAGCTGGATCAGGCGTTCGCGCGCGCGATGAAGGACGGCGCTTAGTTCTGTAGCCGCGCCGTCCTGTAACCGCGCAGTCGTGTAGCCGCTTCGCTGTGCGAAGCGCGACATGCGACATTCCAATCGCGCGCGTCCTGCGCCTCCCATAGGGAGGCGGCTACAGAAAAGCGGTCGTTTCGCGATGCGGCTGTTTGCTACAGCTGCTGGTTCACCCAGGTCACGGCGAAACGCGCCACTTCCCGCGCGTTCCTGAAGTCGAGCTTCTCTTTGATGTGGGCCCGGTGCGCTTCCACCGTCTTCGGACTGATATGCAGCTCCTTCGCGATGTCGGCCAGCTCGCGCCCTTTGCCGAGTAGTTGCAGGATTTCCAGCTCGCGATCGGTGAGGCGCTCGACGGGCGAGCTCGATTCGCCGGCACCGTGCAAGTGCGCGAAGACGAGCCGCTTGGACATGTTTTCGCTGATGAAGATCTCGCCGCGCAAGACCGTGCGCACCGCCTGGATGAAGTTATCGAGCGCTTCGCGTTTCATCACGTAGCCGCGCGCGCCCGCGCGGAGTGCGCGCTCGGCGAACAGCGTTTCGTCGTGCATCGAGAGCACGAGGACGGGCAGCTGCGGCTTCTCGGCTTTGATTGCTTTTGTCAGCTCGATGCCGTTCGTGCTGCCATCCAGGCCGATGTCGACGACTGCGAGATCGAACTTCTGCTTCCGCAACTCGCCGAGCGCCTGCTGGCTGTTGCTCGCTTCTGCGCGGACCTCGAGGTCCGGCTCGTCGGTCAGCATTTGCACGACGCCTTTACGGAAGAGCGGGTGATCATCCACCACGAGCACGCCGTATTTGCCGGTCAGCGCGCCGTCGTGCGTCTCGGATGTGTTTGTCCCGTCGCTCTTCATGAGGTGAGACGCCGACGAAGGCCGACGCGCTGCTCACAAGAACATCGCAAGACGCGTCGCCATCGGACGCTGAAACAACACGCGAGGTGAGGAGGGTTAATTTTCCGTCGTCACTCCGGCGTTCACACTGGACTCGCTGCGCAGGAACGGCCAGATCGCGTCCACCGTCTGCTCAGGTGCGCTGAATTGCACCGCATGACCCCAGCCGGGGATGACGGCCACGCGCTCCGCGCGCGCGAGCCGCGCAGCTTCATCGATCCAACGTTGTGGCGCGAGCGGATCCTTTTCGCCGCGCACCAGGATCACGGGAAGCGTGA
>DATHXZ010000468.1:0-2088 GCA_035459405.1 Chthoniobacterales bacterium | reverse complement strand
AGCCCGAAGTGCGTGTTCACGATGTGCAGCAACCCCAGCGGCGTCTCCGCTTCCGTCCACGTGATCCCGCGCGTCTCGCGGCAATACCATGGAGGCTTACCCGGCAGCTCCATTGCGTGCCGCACCCGAATCGGATACCGGCTGAGGATCGCATCACCGTAGAGCTCCTCCGCCTTTCGCATCGCGGGATGAAAAAAATGATGCCAGCCGAGCTGCTTCGCGATCGCGCCGGCTTGATCGACCGCCGCAGAACGCGCGCGGTTCTGGTCGAGCTCCTGCAGGCCAACAATATCAGCCGACAAGCTCGCGATCACCTCGGCGATCCGCGACTCGGAGCGCTGGCGGTCCATGCCGACGCAGCCGTGCACGTTGTATGTCGCGACGCGGAGTTTCGGCTTCGCGCTTTCCCTCACAGCTGCTGCCGAATGACGGAGCCGAGATAACCCTTGATCTTCTCGCGCATAGGGCGCCGCTTCCACTCGTCGTATGTGATCTCGCGCGCGTGGCGCAGGTCCTCCTCGAAGACGCGGATCTGCTCCGCGACGAATTTTTCATCGAGCACGTTGAGGTTGGCCTCCTCGTTTAGCGAAAGCGACCGGTTGTCGAGATTCGCCGAGCCAACCGAGGCCCAGCAATCGTCGACCATGAAATGCTTACAGTGAAAGCGAGCCGGTTGGTACTCGTAGAACCGAGCTCCGGCCTCAAACAAGCGCGGCCAGCGTGTCTTGCCTACGGCGCGCACGAGCAGCGCATCCGTGTCTGAGCCGGGCACGAGAATGTCGACGCGGACGCCACGCTGCAACGCTTCCACGAGCGTCTGGATCGCGAGGTCGTCGGGTATGAAATACGCGTTCGCGATGCAGATGCGTTTGCGCGCCGCAGCGGTCGCGACCAGAACCATCAGGCGCGCGCTATCCGAGCCCTCGCCGGCCGAGCTCTTGAAGACCTGACACGTCTGATTGCCGACGCATTCCAGGTTCGGGAAATACGCGTCGCCGTGCAGCAACTCCGCGCGCGTCTGCTGCCAGTTATCGAGGAATGCGTTCTGCATCTGCGCGACGGCCGGGCCCTCGACTTTGAAGTGCGAGTCGCGCCAGTAGCCGCGCGTGCGGCCATCGCCTTTCCACTCATCGGAAATGCCGGTGCCGCCGATGAACCCCGCGCGCCCATCGATCACGAGAAGCTTGCGATGCGTGCGGAAGTTCACGTTCATGCGCAGGAACCGAAAAATCTCGAGCTGCACCGGCGAACGACGGATGAGATTCATGGCGCGGCCGCGGAGTGCATTGCAACCGAGCGCGTCCTGCAGGAAGTGCACCGTGAGTCCGGCGCGTGCGCGCTCGACCAGCGCTTCGGCGAACAGGTCGGAGATCTCGCCTTCGCGCCAGAGAAAGTTCTCAAACGTGATGGTGCGTTTCGCCGAGCGGATGCCCTCCAGCATCGCGGGGAAGATCTGTTCGCCGTTCTCCAGCGCGGTGATCCTGTTCCCTTCCACGAACGGCGGGCCGAGGAGGTTGCCCATCGTGCGGACGAATACGTCATCGCCGACTGCGTAATCCGCCTCGATGCGATGGCGGATTTTTTTCTCGGTGGGAAAGAAATTTCGCGCCACGAACAATGTCGCGAATGCCGTCCCCGCAGCGGCTGCGAGCAGCTTCGGTGCGCTGGGTGGGCACGGTTCGCGACGCAGTTTCACTCCACTCTATCGCACATCCGCACGGCTCTGGAGCGACGGACGCTAAACGGAACCGCCCGTGTGCACGCCGTCGCCTCAACGCCACCGAAAGCGGCGGAATACCGCCGCACTCCAAAACGCAAGCGTGTCGCGGGAGCGTTGGAGTGCGTCACTATCCTGGCGCTTTTCAGAGCCGCCTGGAGAAACACCTCCTCGCTTTCACTCCAGCACCGCGGAGGGCAAGCGTGACTCCGCATCCTCCGGGAGTAACGTCACGCCGCATGCTGCGCTACTCCGTCCTCGATCTCTCGCCCATCATCGAAGGCGGCGACGCAGCGCTCGCGTTCCGTAACTCGGTCGATCTTGCACAGCACGCTGAGGGATGGGGCTATCACCGCTACTGGCTCGCCGAG
>DATHXZ010000467.1:0-1696 GCA_035459405.1 Chthoniobacterales bacterium | reverse complement strand
AGGTTCTCCACATCACCCGACGTAATCGTTGTCGCCCACGGGACGTCGGGAACGAAACGCGCGAGCGTTATGTCCATCTCATCTCGCGGTCGCCCCGTGAAGATGGCGAGATGATGACGAGCAGCCAATCGTTCCAGCAGGCCGGGCGCGGGCAGCCAGCGTTCGCGCATAATCAGGCCGTCGCCGTTTGTGCCGAGGAAGTGTTGCTGAAATGCGGCAACGACGTCGTCGAACGGGACGTTGAGGCCGCCGGTGTCGAGCACGATCTGCTGCGATAACTGCCAGTCGTCGTTCCAGCCGCCGGCGTTCTTGTAGCGCTGGATGAGTTCGTTCGAAATCGTGACACCGGTAAAATGCGCGACCGTCGCAATGATCGACGCGCGGTACGATTCCACGACATCCACGAGCACGTCGTCCATATCGAAGACGACGACGGAGGATTGCTTGCCGTTCAGCGCCATACCCGCTCCAGTTCGCGCACGAAACGCATCGTTTGTTCGCGTGTGCCGACCGTCACCCGGACGCAGCCGGCGAGTTCGTGAGTCCGATCACGGACGAGCACGCCGGCCTCTCTGAGTCGCTCCCGCACCTCTGATGCGCGGGAGCCGAAACGCACGAGGATGAAGTTGCCGTCGCTGCGGTAGAATGGAATCCCGAGTCGCTCGAGACCGGCGTACAGCGAGTCCCGCGCAGTGAGCACCTCGCTCACATAGCGGCTGATGTAATCCTGATCCGTGATCGCGACGCGCGCCGCGAGCGCCGCCAGCATGTTCACGCTGTAGGGCGACTGCGCCTTGCGCATCATGGCCACGTTTCGTGCGTCCGAGAAAACGCAGCCGAGCCGCATCGAGGCCATGCCGTACGTTTTCGAAAACGTGCGGCTCACGAAGAGGTTCGGTCGCTCGCTGATCAGCGGCAGCGCGGTCGTGCCGAAGAACTCGAAATAGGCTTCGTCGATCAACACCGCGCAATGCGGCGCGCGCGCGAGAATGGTTTCAATCGCGTCGAGCCGCACGGCTGTGCCGGTCGGGTTGTTTGGGTTCGAGATGAGGATGCCGCGCGTTTGCGGCGCAATCGCTTGCAGCAGTTCCTTGAGAGGAAACTCGAGCGACTCAGCGCGATAATCGATCTCGCGAATGCTTGCTCCGGCCACTTCCGCGTAGAAGCGATACATCGCGTACGATGGCTGCAGGATGATCACTTCATCCTGATCATCCACGAACGTATTGATCAGCACCTGAATGGCTTCATCGGTGCCGTTCGTCAGCAGCATCTCACTTTCGCGAACACCGAAGTAAGCGGCGAGCTCGCGCTTCGCGTCCGTGTATTCCGGATAGACGGAGAGCAGCCCACCGTTCACGTGCGAGCGCAGAAACTCCGCCACCTTCGGCGAGCAGCCAACGGTGTTTTCGTTGAAATCGAGGCGCAGCTTGTCGGCGCGACCGCTGGTTGGGGGTGAGTACGGTCGCATGCGCTGGACCGCGTCGCGCGGACGGATCGGCTCACTCATGGAGTCGCGCCTCTACGGAACGCGCATGCGCTTCGAGTCCTTCGGCGCGCGCGAGAGTGGTGATTGTCGGCGCGAGATTCGCCAGCGCCTTGCCGGTGAACTCCTGAGTGGAAATCACCTTCACGAAATCACCAGCCGACAAACCGCCGCGGATGCGCGCAACGCCAGAAGTAGGAAGCACGTGGT
>DATHXZ010000466.1:0-3567 GCA_035459405.1 Chthoniobacterales bacterium | reverse complement strand
CGCGAGGAGAAGCGGCGTGGTGCCATTCGGGCCCGCGATGTCCGGCCTGGCACCGGCGTCGAGCAGGCGCTGAACCATCGCTCCGTCTTGCTGGGCCGTTGCAATGAACAGCGGCGTGCGACCGTCCGCTCCAGGAGCGTTCACGTCCACCTTCTCGGAGAAGCAAAGTTCAAGGAGTTGGGCGTTTCGCGTCTCGACCGCCCGGGCAAGCGACTCAGGTGCCAGTGAGGTGTGTGCATCGCGGTGCCTGGCCAGGCTGCCGGCGAGGAGCACAAAGGCGCCCACGAGGGCGAACTTCTTCATCATGCTTTTGGTCCGGCGCGTCACGGGTGGGATGGGAAACGTTATTTTCAGATTCGTCAAGAGCGGGAAAATGGTCGCATGTTGTGCGCCAGCAGCTGCCCGAATTTTCTTCCGCGCGCACTCCCCGCGAGCGGCAGCAGCGCAGCCGTTGACGTTTCCGAGCGCAACGCTAGCATCGCGCCCATGCCTTCCGACAGCATCGCCAAGCTGCGTGGCGCCGTCCGCGACGTCGCCGATTTTCCGAAGCACGGCATCATCTTCAAAGACATCACTCCAATCCTCGGCGACGGAGCTCTGTTCCGCGCCGCGATCGATCTGTTCCGAGAGCGCTGCCGCGGGAGGGAGGTCGACAAGGTGGTCTGCATCGACGCGCGCGGCTTTCTCTTCGGATCAGCCGTTGCCTATGAGCTGGGCATCGGGCTCGTGCCGATTCGGAAGAAAGGCAAGCTCCCGTACAAGACCGAGCGCGCCGCCTACACGCTGGAATACGGCGAGGCCGAAATGGAGATGCACGTCGACAGCATCAAGCCGGGCGAGCGAATCGTGTTGATCGATGATCTGCTGGCCACCGGCGGCACCTCAGCGTCGGCGGTGGCATTGATTAAGAAGGTGGGCGGGGAACTTGTCGAGGCGCAGTTCCTGATCGAGCTGGAGTTCCTGAACGGGCGCGAGAAGCTGGCGCCCGACCCGGTAGTATCTTTCCTGAC
Source organism: Chthoniobacterales bacterium (assembly GCA_035459405.1). Taxonomy (GTDB): domain Bacteria; phylum Verrucomicrobiota; class Verrucomicrobiia; order Chthoniobacterales; family UBA10450; genus JACCTI01. The sequence goes on along the minus strand of DATHXZ010000466.1, from coordinate 2,557 downwards.
TTACTAGCGGGCGGAGTGTGTGCGGCCCGCGTGGGCTTCAACGCAGCACCAGCCGCGGTGCCGCATCCGGCGACCAGGGATTGCGGGTGAAATCGGAGTCGACGATGTCGCGTGCGGTTCGCGCCAGCAAAGCGCGGAGGCCGTCGACATCGAAACCGTGACGGAACGCGCCGAATGGCTCGAGGTTTGCCTCCGCCAGCGCGAACAAGCGCACTGCCGGCCAGAGCCGCCGCCCGTGCTTCGGGTGCGTCGGGTGTTCGAACTGCTTCTGGAGGTGAACGAACCCGCCCGCTGCCTGAATCAGTCCCTTGAAGTAGTTCGCGTCCTCCGACTTCGTGTCGAGCCAGAGATGCTCGAGCACATCGTGCGCTTCGTAGTAGCGCTGCTCGTTCCAGCAGCGGAAAAAGCCTCGATAACACGGATGCTGCGCGATTTCGCCAGAGGCATCGACAGGAGCGATGCCCTCCAAGTCGGCAACGAACCGCGAAATCCTCTCGCCTTTGTCCATGCTGATCGTAACTTTGGTGCTGTCTGAGATGAGGGGCAAACTGGCGCGCGTGACTTTTCCCACACGCGAAGTCTCGCGCCGACGCTGCCGCGGTCCGGAATGACGGACGGGGGTCTCATCCTCCTGCTCGTGCTCGGCGGTGCGCTGATCTTCTGCTCGGCGCTGCTTTCGGGACTCGAAACCGCGCTCTTCGCGCTCAAGGCCCACCAGCTACGCAGCCTGGAGGAGAATCACCCGTCGCTGAAGCATTTCATCCAGGTGTTCCGCGATAATCCGCGACGCGTGCTGAATGTGATTTTGCTCGGCGACGCACTTGTCAACGTGCCGCTCGTGGTGCTCTCGTTGTTTCTCCTCTGGGAGACGCCGCTCGGAACGCGCGTGCCGCTCTGGGCCGCCGCGACGGTGATTTTCGCGCTGCTCGTGCTCGTTTGCGATCTCGTCCCGAAGGTGCTCGCGATTTCTGCGCCCTACCGGCTCTCGACGATCGGCGTGTTCACCTTGCGAGTGATGATGCCGCTGCTCGATCGTGTCGGGCGCGTGCTGGAGAACACGAGCGAGGCACTCGTGAATCGCTTTACACCGAAACAGCTCCGCGTCGATCCGGCGAGCGGCGACGAACTGGAAACCCTCGTGGAGATTGGCGCCGAAGAAGGGGCGCTCGCCGAGGCGGAGGGCGAGATGATCCAGGAAATCATCAAGCTGGGCGACAAGACGGCGAAGGATTGCATGACGCCACGCGTCGACACATTCGCGCTCCCGGACGACCTGACGAACGAAGAGGCGATCGCGCAGGTAAAAGAGAAACGGCACCGCCGAGTGCCCGTTTACGCCGATACTCCGGACCAGGTGCTCGGGATTCTCGATGTGAAGAAGTTCCTGCTCGATCCGGGCGAGCACTACACGGAAAACCTCGTCGCGCCGTCGTTCGTGCCCGAGACGATGCGGGCGTTGGATCTGCTCCGCAGCTTCATCTCGCATCCGCAGGGACTCGCGGTGGTGGTAGATGAATTCGGCGGCACCGAAGGCATCATCACGCTGGCCGACATCGTGGAGGAAATCATGAGCGACGCCGCACCGCTCGGGCAGGCCGACCTCTACATCGAGCCGCTGGAAGACGGCAGGTTACTCGTCAGTGGGAACGCGCGGCTGGACGATCTGACCGAGCATCTCGGCTTCGAGCTCGAAGCTGAGGGCATCGACACAATCGGAGGGCTCGTGTTCAACCGCCTCGGCTATCTGCCTGCCTCCGGCGTGCAGGTGGAGATGCCCCGGCTCGCGATTACGGTGCGCCGCACCAGCCGCAAGCGCATCGAGGAAATGCTGCTCGAAAAAACGACTTACCTCGACGACAGCGGCGCTGAGGATTCCGACGGAGCGGACGAGACATGATGACCTGGCTGCTTGTCGGTGCGCTCTGCGCGGTCTCGTTTGTGTTCTCCGGCCTGGAGGCAGCATTGCTGGCTGCCGATCCGGTGCGGTTGCGGCACGATGCGAAACAACGCAGAGGCGCGCGCCGCATGGCAAGGCTGCTTGAAGAGCCGCAGCGCCTGCTTGTCACGGTGCTGCTCATCACCGCGATCGCGGACATCGTTGCGATCCTGCTCGCCACACGCGAACTCGTCGTGCGGTTCGGCAACGTCGGCTATCTCGTCGCCGGAGCCGCTGCGATTCCCGTTTACCTCTTCGTCCTCGGTGTGCTGGCGAAGTCGGTGTTCCGCCGTATGCCGTTCAGCGCTGTTGGCGCGTTGGGGAGAATCCTGGACACGGCGACTATCGTCCTGTCGCCGCTTTTCACGATCGGCGAAACGCTGGGGCGGTTGATTCTCCCTCGCCGCGTGTCGGATCGGGCGCGTCTCTTTGCCGCGCGAGAGGAATTGAAGCAGGTCGCCGTGCAGAGTGAACGCGAAGGTTCTCTCAGCGCGACCGAACGCGCAATGATTCACAACGTGGTCGACTTCCGCAACGTGCGCGCGCGCGACGTGATGGTGCCGCTGGCTGAGGCCGTCACGCTGCAGCCCGGCGCGTCGATCCAATCTGTGCTCGACCTGA
>DATHXZ010000465.1:0-5111 GCA_035459405.1 Chthoniobacterales bacterium | reverse complement strand
CGGAACGTCGCGTCGATGTCGCCGGCATCCCGAACGTTGAAGGTGGAGACAGCAGCGATGTTGGCGCATTCGAATTCGCGCCGAGCCCGTCACCTGCGCCGGTCAACGCGTCGACGCTGCTAAATATCTCGACACGTCTGCGTGTGCAGACGGATGACAACGTGCTGATTGGCGGATTCATTATCACGGGGAACACCAACAAGCGTGTTATTCTCCGTGCGGTCGGCCCGTCGCTGACGAGCGACGGAGCACCGATCGCGGGTCGCCTCGGTGATCCCACGCTCGAGTTGTTCGGTGGCGATAATAAATCGGTCATGTTTAACGACGAATGGAAGGACTCGCCGGATCGCGCAGAGATCGAGAATAGCGGCGTCCGACCGAGCGATGATCGTGAACCAGCAATCGCACGGACCCTCGCGCCCGGGAGGTACACGGCGGTCCTTCGCGGTCAAAACGACAGCACTGGAATTGCCGTGGTCGAAACGTACGACCGCGATAATGGCGCTGGTTCGAAGCTGGCAAACATCAGCACGCGCGGCTTCGTCGGCACGGGTGACAACGTCATGATCGGCGGTTTCATTATCGGAAACCAGAACGGCGGCACCAGAGTGCTTGTCCGTGCGATCGGGCCATCGCTGAAATCCACGATTGCTGCTGCGATGGATGACCCGGTGCTCGAATTGAAGGACCAGAATGGGCAGACGATCCGGGCCAACGACAACTGGAAAGACGATCAGCAGCTGGAGATCGAGGAGACGAAGACGGCTCCTGCCAACGACGCTGAATCGGCCCTCGTGTCGACGCTCAACCCCGGCAACTACACCGCGATCGTGAGCGGCAAGAACGGCACCACCGGTGTCGGCCTGGTTGAGGTTTACGATATCCCATAACACTCGCGTTGGTCACCCCGGACGCTTCCCCCAACACAGCCTATGAAATCACACAGCCTCTCGATCCGCAGCCTGCTGCTCATCACTTGTGGGGGGCTTACGCTCCTCGCCGCATCTCTTTCCCGAGCCGACCATGTCGACCGCATGATCGACGGACCTTTTCAGCAAGAAGGTCTCGGAAATACGGACGCAGTCGGTAGCCCAGCGAACATCCTGGGACCGCAAACCGGAACGCGATTGTCGTCAGACTTAGCAACGGAGCCCAATCTTCGGGCACACTGAGCCTGACGGTTAGTAGCGGCGGCAGGCAGTTTACGTTCGCTCCGCAAGAGACGCCGGTGCCAACCAGTCTCTTCCGAGAGGGTGACTACACATTCTTCTACAGCGAGGATGCTGCGAAGACGATCAATTTCCAGTCAATCGATGGGGTTCGCCTCAGTCTCACCACGTCCTCGTCGGAAGCTTTCTTCATCTTCAAGGGCATCAGACTTGCCACTTCTGCTCCGTCGCCCTCGCCGAGCCCCTCCCCGACAGCATCGCCAAGCCCATCTCCGACAGTCTCGCCGAGCCCCTTTCCGACGCGTGCTAACACCTCGACGCTGCTAAATATCTCGACACGTCTGCGTGTGCAGACGGATGACAACGTGCTGATTGGCGGATTCATCATCACCGGGAACACCAACAAGCGGGTCATTCTCCGTGTGGTGGGCCCCTCGCTGACGAGCAACGGAGCACCGGTCGCGGGTCGTCTCGGTGATCCCACGCTCGAGTTGTTCGATGCCAATAATAAATCGGTCATGTTTAACGACGATTGGAAGGACTCGCCGGATCGCGCAGAGATCGAGAATAGCGGCGTCCGACCGAGCGATGACCGGGAACCGGCAATCGCGCTAACACTCGCGCCCGGCAGGTACACGGCGGTCGTCCGCGGCCAGAGCAACAGCACTGGCATTGCAGTGGTTGAAACGTACGACCGCGATAACGGCGCTGATTCGAAGCTGGCCAATATCAGCACGCGCGGCTTCGTCGGCACCGGTGATAATGTCATGATCGGCGGCTTCATCACCGGAAACCAGAACGGCGGGACCAGGGTGCTTGTCCGTGCGATCGGACCATCGCTGAAATCCAGGATTGCCGCTGCAATGGATGACCCGGTGCTCGAGCTGAAGGACCAAAATGGGCAAACAATCCGGGCCAACGACAATTGGAAAGACGATCAGCGCCAGCGCCTGGAGATCGAAGAGACGGGAGCAGCCCCTTCGGACGACGCAGAATCGGCCCTGATTTCGACGCTCAACCCCGGTAATTATACGGCGATCGTGAGCGGCAAGAACGGCACCACTGGGGTCGGCCTGGTCGAGGTTTTCAATACCCGGTAAACACTCGCCCGTTTCCTAGCCCGGCGGCATCGAGCAACGCGGCGGACCGAAAGGCGCCGAAGTTTTCCAGCAGGGCGACAGAGCACTATTCAGATCCAGCCTGGCGACGCTCAGGGATGGCGCCGGAGCGGCGGTATGATACCGCCGTTCCTTCCAGACATGTCGCGCCTCGTCCCGGGCGGAAAATTACTCCTCGCAGCGACTGTAAACGTTTCTTATTTGAAGCCAGCCTCGCCTGCCTTGTGCATCCGCGGACCTTTAATCTCCAGCGGCTCGGGCGCTTTCTTCGCGGGGATTTGCGGGCACGTGTCGATCCACTTCTCTGGGTCCGGCGCGGCCCAGCGGACCGCGTTTCGCAACACAAGCCGCACCATCGGGTGATGGTAGATTGGGTAAACTTCGTGCCCGGGACGGAAGTAGAAAATGTTGCCGTTGCCGCGCTTCCACGTGCAGCCGGAGCGGAAGACTTCGCCGCCTTCAAACCATGAGATGAAGACGTTCTCGTCCGGTGTCGGGATCGCGAACGGCTCGCCGTACATTTCGGTGTTTGGAATTTCGAAATAGCGGTCGATCCCGCGCGCGATCGGGTGGCCGGGGTTGCAAACCCAGATCCGCTCCTTCTCGCCGGCTTCGCGCCAGGTCAGCGAGCACGTCGTGCCCATCAGGCGCTTGAACGGCTTCGAGTAATGCGCCGAATGCAGCGCGATGAAGCCCATGCCCTGCCAGACGCGCTTCAGCACGCGCTCGACGATCGCGTCGCGCACTCGACGGTGCGCCGCGTGTCCCCACCAAACGAGCACGTCAGTGCCGTCGAGCACCTGCTTGGTTAGGCCATGCTGCGGCTGCTCGAGCGTCGCCGTGCGGATTTCGAACGCGCGCTTCTCATTGATGCCTTCGGCGATCGTGGTGTGCATCCCATCCGGGTAGATGCTCCGCACGATCGCGTTCTTGCGTTCGTGCACGTTCTCGCCCCAGACGGTGACGCGGACTTTGCGCGGCATGGGTTCACTTAATCGCAGTCGACCCGCCCGCAACTCCGTTCATCTCGAACCGTCGGACCAACCGATCGGCATACCAGAGCGGCAGAAAGCCGAAGACGCCGAGCTGCAATCGATTGCCCGCCACCAGAGCGGGATCCCCCGGATGTCGCCGCAGACGAGCGCGAGCGGGATCACGAGCACGCAGGCGATCTGTCCCGCACGGATCACCCACAGATTACGCACCGGGTCGATCAGCGGACCGGCAAAGAAGATCGCGATCACAATGTGACCGAATGCAAGCCAGTCCGTCCCGTATTGCATGAACGGGTACGACCGCTGCGTGGCATTCAGCCTTCGTGTACTCGTGTGAGCCACTCGGAAACTGGCGCCGGCAATCCGTTCCTGCCCGCCCATGCCTGAAGCATGTTGATCTCGTAAACCAACGGGAATGCCGTGAGGCCGCTGACGACGAGACCAACGATCACGATGCCGATCAAAATCCGAATGCGCGTGAGTAGCGCACGAGCATCGCCGTTCATCTGAGTGGCGGCGGAGCTGCCAGGGGCGTGATCGCCGGATGCTCGGCGATCAGTCGCATCGCTTTCTCGAGAAGCTGTTTGCCCGGAGGGATCCGGTGCCAGGGCGAGGCGCCGGACGGGTGGGGAAGCGGTATCATGTCGAACGTTCGCCGCTCTCGCCGAAGGCGGAACGTCCGCCCGATCACTTCGTCGAGTTTCCCGACAGGGATGAACTGCGAGATCGCGAGCTTGCCGACGGCGATGATGAGCTGCGGCCGCAGGATAACCATCTCGTCGTTCATCCAGGTGGAGCAATTGCGGATCTCGTCTGGGGCGGGAACGCGATCTCCGCCTGCCGAAGTTTTGCCCGGGAAGCAGCGACACACCGCCGCGAAGTAGATGCGCGCACGCACTTCGGCCTCGTTCATCTCGCAGAATTGCTCAAACCAGCCGAAGAGCGTCTTGCCGGCCGTCCACGCGAATGGACGCGCGAGCACCGGCTCTTTCACGCCGGGCGCCTGGCCGATGAGCATGACGTTGCTCAGCACTGCGCCACCTGAGACCGGCGGCGGCATCATGCGGGGACAGCGCCGGCATTGGCGCAACTGCGCCACGTGGTGATCGAGCTGCAGCTGCGCTTGCGATGTTCGCGGCATCCGGCGCGTGGGCGTTATCGCCGGAAGAACCACATCAGCAGACTGAGCACCGCGCTGATTACGAGGCAGGTGACGATCGGGAAGTAGAACCCGGAATTGCCGCGCTCGATGCGAACGTCGCCCGGCAAACGGCCGATCCAGTTGCCGTAGCCGCTCCAGAGCAGCCCGCCGGCGACGATGATCACCAGGCCGATGATCATGAAAATTCTGCCGAATTCCTGCACGGTCGAAGCTGCTCGAAGTGCTCGGCAAGAGCAACCGCCGTAGCCGCCTGCCATGTAGCCGCCTGCCTATGGCAGGCGCGGTGCGGTCGCGCGATGCACAGTGCGTCGCCACAGGGCGTCGCCCACAGGGCGACGGCTACAGGGCGACGGCTACAGGGCGACGGCTGCAGAAGCAGCCAGTTGCGAACGCGTCGCGACGCAGAGAAATTCCGGTCGGCAATGGCTGTCCAGTTCCGCGATTACTACGAAACGTTGGGCGTCTCGAAGACTGCTTCAGAGGACGAGATCAAAAGCGCGTTTCGCAAGCTCGCGCGCGAACACCATCCCGATGTCGCAAAGGACAAGGCGACGGCCGAGGAGAAGTTCAAGCAGATCAACGAGGCCTACGAGGTCCTCAGCGATCCGCACAAGCGGGAGAAATACGACCAGCTTGGCGCGGATTGGAACCAGCCGGGCGGCTTCCA
>DATHXZ010000464.1:0-5312 GCA_035459405.1 Chthoniobacterales bacterium | reverse complement strand
TTCACGCGCCGCCTCGTTCCGCATTTGCGGACCGCGCTTCAGATGAATACCACCGGCGCGAACTGATCCGCGGCCCGCGATAGAATCTGACGCGCCGCAGCGGCGCGCGTTCCGATCTTACGCGTGAGCGTCGACCGCCTGGAACGTCTGCTGCCCGAGAAAAGGTCGAGCTACTGGCTCACGCGCTTTGTCATGTTGCGCCTGCTCGGCGCGCTGTACGCGATCGCATTTCTCGTCGCGGCAAACCAGATTCTGCCGCTCATCGGCTCGGACGGATTGCTGCCGATCGGCAACTATTTGGCGCGTGTGTCGGATGCGCTCGGCGGCAGCGGTGCAGGGTTCCGCAAGCTGCCGTCAATCTTCTGGTTCAACCATTCGGATACCGCGCTTCTCACAGTCGCGTGGATCGGCTTCGGGTTGTCGTGCGTCGTCGCGGCAGGGTACGCGAACGCCATCATGCTCGCGCTGCTCTGGGCGTTGTACATGTCGTTCGTCCACGTCGGCCAGGAGTGGTACGGCTACGGCTGGGAAGTGCAGCTGCTCGAGACCGGCTTCCTCGCGATTTTCCTATCTCCGCTGCTCGATGCGCGGCCGTTCCCGAAGCGGCCACCGCCGACCGTTATCTTCTGGCTCTTCCGCGCGCTGATCTTCCGGATCATGCTCGGCGCCGGACTCATCAAAATCCGTGGCGACGCGAGCTGGCGTGATCTGTCGGCGCTCTTCTACCACTTCGAGACGCAGCCGATTCCGAACGGCCTCAGCCGCTGGTTCCACTTCCTGCCGCAGTGGCTGCTGCGCGGCGGCACGATGTTCAACCACATCACGGAACTCGTCGCGCCATGGTTCGTCTTCTGGCCGCGCATCGGGCGCAACATCGCCGGCCTGACGATTATCCTCTTCCAGCTCACGATCGCCGGCGGCGGCAATCTGTCCTTCCTGAACTGGCTCACAATTCTGCCCGCGCTCGCCTGTTTCGACGATCGCTTCTGGTCGAAAATCCTCCCGCGCGCGCTCACCACCCGGGCTGCGAAAGCGGCCGCTGAAGCGGAGCCATCGCGACCGATGTTGCGCACGGCATGGGCGGTGGCGGCACTGATCGCGGTGCTCAGCGTCCAACCAATCCTGAACCTGTTCTCGTCGCAGCAGATCATGAACACCTCCTTCGATCCGCTCGAGCTCGTGAACACCTACGGCGCATTCGGATCCGTCGGGAAGGAGCGGTTCAACGTCGTCTTCGAAGGCACGGATGCCGAGCGACCAGACGCGGCCGCCGAGTGGAAGGAGTATCGCTACAAAGGCCTGCCCGTCGTCCTCAATGAACGCCCGCCGCAGATCGCGCCATATCATCTGCGGCTCGACTGGCAAATGTGGTTCGCCGCGATGGGATCCGCGCAGGAGTACCCGTGGACGCTCAACCTCGCGTGGAAGCTTCTGCATAACGACGCCAAGATGGTCGGCTTGTTCGCGTCCAATCCGTTCCCTGACAAACCGCCGCGCTACATCCGCGCCATCTGGTATCGCTATAAGTTCGCGCGGCCGAACTCAGCCGGCGTTTGGTGGGATCGCGAGCAGCTCGGCATGTGGCTGCCGCCGCTCTCAACGGACATGCCCAAGCTGCGCGAGGTGCTGCGCGACGCACGCTGGCTGCCACCGGAGATCGACGAAATGCGGCCGGACCCGCGGTAGCGCGCCCCACGATACAAGGTGCGGCCACGCCAACGCTCCGCATACTCTGCGGGTGCCATTTCGCTCGTTAGGTCTCGATGACCGCATCTTCAAAGCCATCCGGGAAGCCGGCTACACGGAGCCGACGCCCATCCAAGCCGCCGCCATTCCCGAGGTCCTCGCCGGCCGAGACGTGATCGGCATTGCGCAGACCGGCACCGGCAAGACGGCTGCGTTCGTGCTGCCGATCCTGCACCACCTCGCCACGCGCATGAACGAAGCGAACCGCCGCGGCACGCGCGCGCTCGTCGTCGCGCCCACGCGTGAGCTCGTGGTGCAGATCGAGGAGAACGTGCGCGCCTACAGCAAGCATCTGCCATTTCGGATGGCGACCGTTGTCGGCGGTCTCAGCGAACGCCCGCAAATCGAGGCGCTCCGCTCGGGTGTCGAGCTGGTGGTCGCCACCCCAGGACGATTGATCGACCTTATGGGACAACGACACGTGAACTTCACCGGGGTCGAGTTCCTCGTCCTCGATGAAGCGGACCGCATGCTCGACATGGGCTTCCTCCCGCAGATGCGGCAGATCGTGCGAGGCCTGCCGCAGAAACGGCAGACGCTGATGTTCTCTGCGACGCTGTCGCGCGAGATCGAAGCGCTGACGCATGAATTCCAGCGGTCGCCGAAAGTGATCGAGATCGGCCGGCGCGCGAATCCCGCCGAAACCGTGACGCAGTTCGTCTACGAAGTGTCGCCGCACCTGAAGCCTTCACTGCTTCTGCATCTGCTCGGCGATCCGCAGTTCAACACGGTGCTCGTGTTCACGCGGACAAAGCACGGCGCCGACCGCATCGCGCGCCGGCTCGAAGGCGCCGGGATCAAGACGGGCACGATCCATTCGAACCGCTCGCAAAATCAGCGGCTCCGCGCGTTGAAGGACTTCAAATCCGGCGCCGTCCGCGTGCTCGTCGCGACCGACATCGCGGCGCGCGGCATCGACGTGGAAGGCATCTCGCACGTCGTGAATTACGACTTCCCGATGCACGCCGAGGACTACGTGCACCGCATCGGCCGCACCGGTCGCGCCCATGCAGTCGGCGATGCGATCAGCTTCGTCACGGCGGAAGACCAGGCTGCGCTGCGTTCGCTCGAGCGTTTCATCGGCCGCGGCATCGTGCGGAAACGCGCCGAAGGTTTCGACTACGACATGGCTGCTTCGCCACGGGAAGATCGGGGCAGGGGACAACCTCGTGGCGATCTTCGCGAGCGCCGCAACCGCCCGCAAGGAGCGGTGCGCGGCAGTCGCGCTAAACCAGCGGCACAACAAGCGGCACCGCCCCGACAAGCAACGCCATCGCTCGCGCGGCGCATCTGGGGACGAGCGCGCTCGCGCAAAACAAGCGGCTAGGCAGCTCGCCGCGCCCAGCGCAGCTTCGCGGAAGCCGAGCGTGGGTTTGCGTTCCGTTCTGCGGCCGCGGGACGGATCACTTGCTCGGCGATTACTCTGTAGAAGCCGTCGCGCAGCCCCGCCGCGAACGCCTTCTTTACCCGACGATCTTCGCCGGAGTGAAATGTCAGAATCGCGACGCGTCCGCCGGCATTGAGACATGCCGGCAGGTTCCGCAGAAACGTGTCGAGCGCGGCGAGTTCGTCGTTCACCGCGATGCGCAGCGCCTGGAACACACGCCGAACGGAAAGCTCTGCGTCTTCCGTTTTCATCCGTGGTGACGCGGCGCGGATCGCAGCGCTCAACCCGGCAGTGGTTGCGAAGGTCTTTCCGGCGAGTGCAGGCGCGATGGTCGCCGCGTGCGGTTCGTCGGCATTCTCGCCGAGCAGGTCGGTTAACGCAGCAACGCTGACCCGCTCCAGCCACGCGGATGCGGAGAGCCCGCGCTGCGGATTCATGCGCATGTCGAGCGGACCTTCCTGTTTCACCGAGAACCCGCGTGAAGGATCATCGATCTGCATCGAGGAAACGCCGAGGTCCGCCAGGACGATGTCGACTCCGGCCAGTCCAAGTCTCGCGAGCACCTGTGGTAGCCCCGCGAAGTTGCTGCGATGTGCGCTGAGAATCTCCGGTCAGAAGCCAAGGGATCGGAGCCGCGCTTCCGTCTTCGGCAGCTCGATCGGATCAGCATCAAGCCCGATCAGGCGGCCGCCTGGCGCGATGCGCGCGAGAATCTCCTGCGCGTGTCCGCGATATCCGAGGGTGCAATCGGCTGCGACATTGCCCGGTTTTGGTGCAAGCACCTCCAGAATTTCGGCGACCATGATCGGGCGACGCGTTCCGGCCGGCGTCTTGCCCGAGGCCAGGACCTTCGCGACCGTTTCAGCATACCGCTCCGGATCGCGCTCCTTGTACTTCTCCTCGAAGCGGCGCGGATTCTTGCCGCGATAGCGCGGTCGTCTCTTGTGAGGAGAGGGTGGGGCAGTTGTGCCGGGCTCGTTGTCCGTCATGTGGCGAGTTGCATGCGGTGTGCGATGGCCCACATGAATGCATGAACGTAATGCGCCGACTCACCGCTACAATTCTCTTCGCTCTTCTCATCGCCTCTGGAGAGCCTTCGTTTGCGCAGTCGCGCGCGAACAAAGGCCACACCGACGGCACGTTCGCCGGCATCGAACAAGGCGATTACGCCCACTTCCTGTTGAAAGACGTGAAAGGCAGACGCGAGTCGTACTTCATCCTTCGGCCGGACAAATCGGTGGAGTCGTATCTGAAGAATCCTGACAAGCTGAAAGGCCGCAAAATCCGCGTTCACTGGGAAGAGCGGAACGAGGAGATCCCCGAAGCTGGCGGCAAGCAGCGGATCAAAGTCGTGACCAAAGTGGACGCGAGGTCTAGCTCCATTGAAGGTGCGATACCGGTGAATGGCGCGTGCAGCAGAAAGGCATTGGACATCTAGGGACTCTAGGCATGCTGCGATGACGAGGGAAGATACGGCTGCATCATGTCGTACACCGGCAACGCCGGCGCGCGGCGGCTCTCCCAGTTCTCGAATCCAAACATCAGCTACAGAGGCACGCCAACCGGCGTGCCAAAAGGGGGTCGGCTCGACCAGCCCCTACCGAAATATCGGCCTCGCGTAATACGTCGGCAGGCAGGCTGCGTCCCATCCAGATCACAAACTTCCGCGTCACGGGCGATGCCGACGCGTTCCTCGTGCAGGTGTACGATCCGAGCACGCGCCAGTACATCTTCGGAAACAGCTTCACCGTGAATCCGCCTGCGGGCGTGGTACTCGCGGTCGGGTTCCGGCCGGTCCACAACGGTAAGGCGGAAGCGAATATCACGTTCGATGTCGATGACCTCGGATAGCGCTATTCACCGCCGCCGATCCGTCTGATCGGCAATGCGACGGCGCCTTTGCTCAAGAATATCTCGACCGTGTGCGTGTCGGAGAGGGGCGACAACGCGCTCATCTGCGGGTTCATCATCGGCGGCAACTCACCGCGTGAAGTGATCGTTAGGGCGATCGGCCCATCGCTCAACCCGCGCGGCGTTCCTGAAGCGATGGCGGATCCTGTGCTCGAGCTTTACCGGGGCGGCGAGCTCATTGCGCAAAATGACGACTGGGAAGCGGGTTCGCGCGGGAATCGATTCGGTGGTCCGGCGTGTCACCCACGAAGGACATCGAGTCGGCGTT
>DATHXZ010000463.1:0-3423 GCA_035459405.1 Chthoniobacterales bacterium | reverse complement strand
CCGATCGCACGTGGCGGTAAGGGCCAACGCGGAACGCGGAACGCGGATTTCGGAATGTCCAGAGGCGGCGGGTTCGCCTTGATCGTTCCGCATTCGCACTTCCGAGTTCCCAGTTTGCGATGAACCGCTCGAGCATCGTCGCGATCCTCATTTTCGTCGCCCTTCTCGCGTATCTGCTAACGCTGGGGCCCGATAGCACGCGCAACCTCCAGGCGCGATTTTACGAAATCATCTCGCCGTTCCTCACGACGGGGTCTTCGTTGGAGAAGCAGATTACGTCTGTGCGGACCGGCTTGAAGACTCTCGAGGAGCTCGAGCGTGAAGTGAACACGCTGCGCGTGGAGAACCGTGCAACGCGGGCGACGAACGAGGCGCTGCGCGACGTCGAGCAGGAGGTGAACCGCCTGCGGCACGCGCTAAATTATCGCGAACGGGCCGTGTTCAAGCTTGTGCCCGCGGAAATCGTCACGCGCGAGGCTTCGACCTGGTGGCGCACCATCACCATCAACCGCGGCACGCGCGACGGCATCCAGGGCGACATGCCCGTGGTGACTGACCAGGGCTTGGTCGGCAAGACGACGACTGTGAGCGAGAGCATCTCGATCGTGCTGCTGGTCTCGGACGAGAACTGCCGCGTAGCGGCTGGAGTCGAAGGGACGCGAGAGCAGGGGATTGTGTCGGGGGAGCGCGTGGCCGGTGCGCTGACGCCGATGCTGGATCTTAACTTCCTCTCGAAGCAGGCCAATCTACAGCCTGGTATGAAGGTGCACACGTCGGGTGTCGGTGGCGTGTTCCCCGGAGGATTGCTGATCGGGTCTGTGGCAAGCTACCGCGTCCGCGAGCTGGACGGTCAGGCGCGCCTCACGCCGGCGGTCGATCTCGCGCGATTGCAGGACGTGTTTGTGGTCATCGGCCGGAAATGATCTTCTTCGTTATCCTGCTCGCGCTGACGTTTCTCGCCCAGATCGTCGAGCTGTTCATTCCGCCGCTCGAGTGGATGTACAACGCGCACATCTACATCGTGCCCCTGGTGGTGTTTTACGGAGCGATGGCATTGCCCTTTCCGCTCATGCTCGCACTCGCCGCGTTCGCCGGGTTTCTGCTCGATGTGCTGACAATGCAGGTGATCGGCGACCGGGTTGAAATCACGCTTGGATGGTCAATACTCGTGTACGCCGTGCTGGCGTCGATCATGCATGGGCTCAGGCCTTTGTTCATCCGGGGGCGGTGGGAGATCCACTGCATCATGTGCGGTGTCTGCACGTCGTTGATCCAGCTGTCGCAATATCTCATGATCACTTTTCGTCGGGGGTCGATTTTGTTTACCCCGGAAGCATGGTGGCAAATCGGCGGGCCCGGCGTGTTGGCGCTGATTATGGCTCCGCTGATGTTCTGGGTGTTGCACACGATCGGCGACGCAACCGGCAATCCATTTCTCCCTGAACGGGAAACCTACGAATGAAAAGAGCACGTTTTGGTCACCGCCTGCGCATTCAGGTGCTGGCGTTTTTCTTTCTCCTCGGCATGGGCTCGATCGTCATGCGCCTTTGGTGGGTGCAGGTCGCTCGTGGCGCTGAGTGGACGGCGAAAATCCGCGGTAGCTCCGCCGTGACGGTGCGGATTCCGTCGGTTCGCGGTGAGATCCGCGACCGCAATGGCGTCTCGCTCGTGCAGAATCGCGCGAGCTATCAGGTCGACTTCTACCTCCCTGAGATGGTGAAAGGCTACCGGCAGCGCGTCGGCCAGCCGCCGATCACCGAGTACCGCGCGACGATCAACGGCATGCCGAAGGACATGAAGGAGCCCGACATCGTCAAGATCGTGAACGACGGCGTCGTGCCGCGGCTGGATGACCTGAACCTCGCCCGCGACTACAACGCGAACAAACTCCAGAAGCATTTCCGGACGAACACTGAAGTCCCGTTCTCCTACATGAAGGACATCGACTTCGAGACGATGGCTAAGTTCTCGGAGCACGATGTGGGACTCCCAGGCGTGGATATCGCGATTCGCCCAGTGCGCTCCTATGTCTACGGCGCACTCGCTTCGCACCTCCTTGGCTACGTCGGGCCGCCGGACGAGACGAACAAGGAAGAGGCGCGGAAGTTCACGTTCTACCAGGCCGACGTGGAGGGGAAAACGCAGGTGGAACAGACGATGGACGAATACCTGCGTGGGAAGCCGGGCATTCGTTACATGCGGCGGAACGCGAAGGGCCAGATTGAAGGCGTTCTGAAGGAAGACGCGCCGCAACCCGGTGCGAACGTCATCCTCACCCTGGACGCGCGGATTCAGATGATCACCGAGGAAGCGCTGCGCGCAGTCGGTCGCGCTGCGGCCGTGGTCGTTGACCCGAACAACGGCAACATCCTCGCGATGGCCTCCGTGCCCTCATTCGACCCGAATAAATTCATCCCCAGCATCAAGGCGAAAGACTGGGAGCAATTGCGCAAGAACGACGCGAACCCGCTCGTCAACCGCGCGGCCAGCGCGTTTCCGCCGGGCTCAACGTTCAAGCTGGTCACGGCGCTGGCTGGCCTGCGCAAGGGCCTGGCCAACGCGAAATATGGTTGCAACGGAGGCGTCGGCTACGGCGACCACTTCTTCCGCTGCCACATCGCGGAGAAAGGTCGCACTCACGGGACCGTCGGGCTAGCCGAGGCGCTGAAGGTGTCGTGCAATTCATATTTCTATCAGATGGGCAACGCGGCCGGGATTGGCGCGATCGACAACACCGGCCAGACGCTTGGATTGGGCAAGAGCACCGGCATCGAGATCACTGGCGAGCAGCCCGGCGTGTTGCCGAGCCCGGATTGGATGCGGATTCACTTCCCACGCGAACGTTGGACCTCAGCGTATACGGCGAACGTCTCGATTGGCCAGGGCTATGATCTCGTCAGTCCGGTTCAGCTGGCGATGGTCTATGCGACCGTCGCAAACGGCGGCATTTCTTATCAACCGCGGCTGGTGCAGGACGTCGTGACGCCCGATGGTAAGCCGCTGCTAAACGACAAGGGGCAACCCGTCATTCCACCGGCGCCGAAAGTGCGCGGCGATCTGCGGACCGATTTCACCCGTGAGCAGATCGAGCTCGCGCGGCAGGGGCTGTGGAAAGTCGTCAACGAACCGGGCGGCACCGGCAGCAGAGCGAAAGTGGCCAACACCGTCGTCGGTGGGAAAACGGGCTCCGCGCAAGCGATGACAGACGGCAAGAGCGACACCATTGCGTGGTTTGCCTGCTTTGCACCGTACGACAATCCGAAGTACGCGGTCGCCGTGATGGTCCAGGGCGGCAAGGGTGGCGGCGTAGTGGCTGCGCCCATCGCACAGCGAATCCTCGAGCGCTCCATCGCGATGGAGGAAGGCCGATTCGATCCGCAGCTGGCATGGCTCGAGCCGGCTAATCATCCGAATCCCTTCGCA
>DATHXZ010000462.1:0-5190 GCA_035459405.1 Chthoniobacterales bacterium | reverse complement strand
TGCCTCGCGAGTTGCGGCACCGCGCCCGTCTGCATGGTGGAGGATGCGCTGCACGAGAACGTACGGCCGGAGTTGGCGCGCGACATTATGTCGGGGCAGCACCGGGCCGGCGGATATCCGTCACAGCCGCATCCCTACGAGCGACGCCTGATTTTCAAGAACCTGAGCCGCGACGATTGGTCGATCGACATCGATCGCTACATGCGCGAAGGCGGCTACGAGCAGCTGCGCAAAGCCGTCAAGATGTCGCGCACCGACATCGTCAACGAGGTGAAGACCTCCGGGTTGCGCGGGCGCGGCGGCGCAGGATTCCCGTGCGGTGTGAAGTGGGGATTCATCAAGCCGGACGAGAAGAAGCCCGTCTATCTCATCTGCAATGCGGACGAGTCAGAGCCCGGCACGTTTAAGGATCGCTACATCATCCACCAGGATCCGCATCAGCTCATCGAAGGGATGCTGGTCTCGTGCTTCGCGCTGAATGCGCGCACCGCTTACATCTACATTCGCGGCGAGTTTCCGGAAGGCGCGAAGATCCTGGAGCGCGCGATCGAAGAGGCGCGCGCGCAGAATTTTCTCGGGACAAACATCCTCGGCACCGGCTTCGACTGCGAGATCTACGTCCATCGTGGTGCCGGCGCTTACATCTGCGGCGAAGAGACGGGGCTGATCGAGTCGCTCGAAGGCAAGCGCGCGTATCCGCGCATCAAGCCGCCCTATTTCCCGGCGGTCCTCGGGCTCTACATGTCGCCGACGATCGTGAACAACGTGGAGACGCTCTGCCACGTGAAGCACATCATCGAAATGGGCGGCGCCGGATACGCAAAGCTCGGTAAGCCGAACAACACCGGCACCCGCATCGTAGGCGTGAGCGGCGACGTGATGCGGCCCGGGTATTTCGAGATCGAAGTCGGCGCAGTGACGATGGGCCAGCTCATCTTCGAAATGGCTGGAGGCTCACGTTGTGGACGCACGATCAAGGCCATCATCCCCGGCGGCAGCTCAGCGAAAGTGTTGCGCGCCGACGAAACCTTCAAAATCAAAGACACCGAGATGTCGCTCTGGGATCTGCCGATGGACTTCGACTCAATGGCTGCGGCCGGGTCGATGGCCGGCTCCGGCGGCGTGATCGTGATGGACGACTCGCGCGACATGGTCTGGGCGCTCAACAACCTCAACGAATTCTACGCCCACGAGAGCTGCGGCCAGTGCACCCCGTGCCGCGAAGGCTCGCTCTGGATGAAGAAGATTACCGACCGCATGATGCTCGGCGGCGGCGTCGTTCAAGATCCGAAAACGCTCGTGAACGTAGCCGACAACATCGCCGGCCGAACGATCTGCGCCTTCGGCGAGGCCTGCGCCTGGCCGACCCAAAGCTTCGTTGCAAAGTTCCGCGACGAATTCGAAGCCAAAGCCGCGAAGTCCGTCCCCCCACCGCTCCCGCCGGAATACACGCCCGGCGAACTAATCGACAACAAAGACGGCGAGATCGAAACCGCAGAGCTCGCGCACAACCCCGGCTGGGAGCGTGCCGGTGTGAAGGGAGTCGTCTGATGGGCTACGTGTACGCGCCGATCACGCTCGAAAACGCGCGCATCACGGATTACCCGCCGGTGCACGTGTCAGCACTTGTAGATTCCGCCTCATGGAACCTTTGTATTCCGCAGAATGTGCGCGAGCAGCTTGGGCTCGAAGAGGCATGCGAGAAACCTGTTGTTTTGGCGAATGGTCAAACCGTCTCAGTCCCATACGTCGGCCCTGTCGTCGTGCGATTTGAAGATCGTGAGGCGTTCGTGGGCGCCCTCGTGACGGGGGATCAAGTGCTGCTCGGCGCGATCCCGATGCAAGACATGAACGTCTCAATCGATCCGCGTGATCGAAAGCTCATTCCGAATCCGCCGCCGTGGCCGGGTATTGTCGGCGGAGTTCGTCCAGCGTAATGAGCAACGGCACCTCAGCCCCACCCCAGATGGTGAACGTTCAGATCGACGGCGTCTGGAAGCAGTTCCCGAAAGGCACCCGCCTGATCGAAGCGTGCGAGCAGGCCGGCAGCTACATCCCGCGCTATTGCTACCACAAGAAGCTCAGCTCGCCGGGCAATTGCCGGATGTGCCTCATCGAAATGGCTATGCCGAAAATGGGCCCGGATCGGAAGCCGGTGCTCGGCGAAGACGGCAAGCCGGAGATCAATTGGATGCCGCGCCCGCAGATCTCCTGCGCGCAAGACGTGGCGGAAGGGATGGGCGTCCGCACGAATTCGCGCCTCGTCGACGAATGCCGCCGTGGCGTGATGGAATTCCTCCTCATCAATCACCCACTCGATTGCCCGATCTGCGATCAAGCCGGCGAATGCCGCCTCCAGGAATTCAGCGTCGAGTACGGCAACGCCGAGTCGCGTTTCCTCGAGAATAAGGTCAAGAAGCCGAAGAACGTCGAGCTCGGTCCGCGCGTCACACTAGACGACGAGCGTTGCATCCTTTGCTCGCGCTGCATTCGCTTCTGTCAGGAAGTCGCGAAGGACGACGTCCTCGGCTTCATCGATCGCGGCAGCCACAGCGTGCTCACGTGTCATCCCGGCAAGCGGCTCGAGAACAACTACTCGCTCAACACTGTCGACATCTGCCCGGTCGGCGCGCTCACGTCATCGGACTTCCGGTTCAAAATGCGCGTCTGGTTTCTGAAGGAGACGAAGAGCTTTTGCACCAGCTGCGCGACTGGCTGCAATACCGTGATCGGCACGCGCGAAAACGTGATCTACCGCCAGACGCCCCGTGAAAACGACGCGGTGAACTCGACGTGGATGTGCGATTTCGGCCGGCTCAATTTCGATTATCTGCACTCTGACAAGCGCCTGCTCGAGCCGAAGATCTACAGCGGCGAAAAGCTGGTGCCGACGGACTGGAAGACGGCGATCACGCACGCGGCCGCGCAGCTAAAGCATTTCAACGGCTGGGAGATCGCGATCATCGCCTCGGGCACGATGACGAACGAGGAACTCTGGCTCACGTCCCGCCTTGCGCAGATCATGGGCGTGCAGTTGATCGACATCATTCCCCGTCGCGGCGAAGGCGACGACATCCTGCTGAGCGAAGATCGTAATCCGAACACAAACGGAGCGCGTCTCCTGCGCCTGACGCACGAGCCCGGCTCGAAGCTCCCGCGCATCGCCGACGCTGTATCACGTGGGCAGGTCAAAGCGGTCGTAGCAATGCACGAGAACCCGCTCGACGCCGGCATCTCAGCCGATGCCTTATCGCAGCTACCAGCGTTCGTGCTCATGGACATCCTCGAGAATCCCGCCACCGCCTGCGCGACTGCGTTGCTGCCGGCGTCCGGCTTCGCCGAGAAGCGTGGCTCAATGATCAACGGCAAGGGCCGTCTGCAGCGTCTCAACCGCGCCGTGCTTCCGCCGGGCAACGCGCGCGACGATTGGGAGATCCTCCGCGACCTGATCCAGGAGTACTCGGGCCAAAACGGCATCTACCTGATTGAGGAAGTCTTCAAGCAGATGAGCGAATCCGTTCCGGAGTTTGCTGGATTGAGCTTGAGCAAAATCGGCGATCTAGGCGTGCAGGTAATCGACATCGCGGAGAGCCCCTCCGCCGACGAGCCCGCGAAGGGCGAAGGCAACAAGCCGGAATCGGAGAAGGCAGCGAATTGATGCAAGCCGACGACGCGCGATCGAATGGGAGGGACGCCGCCCTGCGGCGTCCGAGGCGCGTTGCCACGCCTGTAGATGAGCCGTACGTGCAGAGCTCAGCCACGCCGTCCGGACAGCGCAGCACGCTGTCCCTAACCGGCCGTCGATAGCGATGGACTACTTCCTCGTCCTCACTTCGCTGATGAAGATCGTCGGCGTGATCTTCCTGATCGTCCTGCCGATGGTCTCGTACAGCGTTTACGCCGAGCGGCGAGTCAGCGCGCTAATTCAGGACCGGCTCGGCCCGAACCGGGTGGGCCCCGCAGGTCTCTTCCAGCCGGTCGCGGACGCGATGAAGTTCATGCTGAAGGAGGACTTCACGCCGGCACACGTAAACAAGTTCTACTACTGGCTCGCGCCGTGCCTCGCGATGGTCCCTGCGATTGCGACGATCGCGGTCGTGCCCTTCGGCAGCACGTTGTTCGGTGTGCCAATGGTGATCGCCGACATCAATGTCGGCGTGCTGTATGTCTTCGCGGTGGCCTCGTTAGGCGTTTACGGCATTGTCGTCGCCGGGTGGGCGTCGAACTCGAAATACTCATTTCTCGGCGGCGTCCGCTCAAGCTCGCAGATGATCTCGTACGAGCTCTCGCTCGGCCTGGCGGTGATCCCGATCTTCCTGCTCGTTGGCGAGCTGCGCCTGACCAAGATCGTTCAATTCCAGATCGAACAAGGCTGGCTTATCGCGCCGTTCATCGGCGACTGGGGCAGTCTGCAAAAATGGCTGCTCGCGATCCCGATGTTGATCTCGTTCGCAGTCTTCACCGTCGCGATTTTTGCTGAGACAAACCGCCTCCCATTCGACCTTCCGGAAGCGGAAACCGAGCTCGTCGGCGGTTACCACACTGAGTACGGCTCGATGAAGTTCGCGCTCTTCTTCCTCGGCGAATACGCCGCGATGATCACCGGCTCAGCGATCATCGTGACGCTATTCCTCGGCGGTTGGCATCTGCCGATCCCGTGGTGGGGTGATCAAGGCCTTCAGTGGCTCTTAATCGACGGTTCCGCTCCGGGCTGGCGCGGCATCGCTGGCGGCCTCTTCAACATCGCGACGTTCTTCGGCAAAGTCGCCGTCCTGCTCCTCATCTTCATCTGGGTGCGGTGGACGCTGCCGCGCTTCCGCTACGATCAGCTCATGCGGCTCGGCTGGATTTTCTTTTTCGAGATCGCGCTCGTAAACATCTTCATCGCGGCCATCATCATCACGTACGTGCCGGTTTAATGACGAATTCCCGATGACGAATGACGAATTAATCACGAAGGACGAAGTTCCTCGACGGACGCGGCCTTCGTCATTCGGTATTCGCCATTCCTTCGTCATTGGTCATTCGCCATTCGTCATTTGAGCCATGGCCATCACCGTCCGCCGCCCAAATCTCACCTGGAAGGAGCGCATCTATCTGCCGGCGATCCTCGGCGGCATGGTCATCACGTTCCGGCACCTGACGAACATGCTTCTCGGTCGCACGAAAGTGACCATGCAATACCCGGAG
>DATHXZ010000461.1:0-1906 GCA_035459405.1 Chthoniobacterales bacterium | reverse complement strand
GCGGTTCTTTTTTGCATGGCTGCGAGCGTGTGCAGCACGGGCGGACTCCACGAAGACGGCCTGGCTGACGCGGCGGACGGATTGATCGCCGGACACGATGCGCAGCAGCGACTCGAAATCATGAGAGACAGCCGCCTGGGGACTTACGGGGCGCTGGCCCTCTGGTTTTCGCTCACCGCGAAGCTGTTCCTGCTACACGCTCTCCTGGCTCAAGGCTTGTGGCTCGCGATCGGCGCGCTCGTCGTCGCGCACGCATGTGGTCGGATGTCGAGCGTCGCGCTGCTCCATTATTGTCCGTATGCACGAGCCGAAGAATCCAAATCGAAGCCGTTCGGCAACAGCGTCACCATGGTCGAGGTGTCCATCGCGCTCACGCTTACGGTGGCGTTTTCCTTTTTGGTGATTGGAGACAAAGCCGCGCTCTGCCTGCTCGGAGCAACATTGATGACCGGTGCGGTCAGTGGGTTTGTGAAAAAACGAATTGGCGGCGTCACGGGGGATTGTTTGGGAGCGGCGAACCAGCTGGTCGAGCTGACGTGTTATGCCGTGCTCATCGCACAGCTCCGGGTTGGGGAAAGTTGAATGCTGATGCGTGGCAAGGCTCGTTTTCCCTCACCTCAACCCGCTCGCCTCATGCACGAAGCGCGAAGCTCAACGCACGGCTGCCGTGTCACCTTCTACCCACCGCAAGAAGACAGAAGCGCCGCCGACGCTCCGCGCTTCGCGAGCGAGGGAAAGTATTGAGCGCGTCTCTTCATCTGGTGCTGGGTGGAAACCGCAGCGGCAAGAGCAGACGCGCTGAGGAGTTGGCGGAACGTTCCGGGTTTCCGGTTTGTTACGTCGCGACCTGCGCCACCGAAGCGGCGGATGAGGAAATGCTGGCGCGCATCGCTCAGCATCGGCAACGGCGCCCGAGCCACTGGAGAACGGTCGAGAACCGCTTTGATCTCCGCGCTGTGATGTCCGAACACGCGTCCAGCCTTCTCCTTGTTGATTGCCTGACGCTGTGGCTCTCGTTCTGCCATGGGCAGAGCCGTTCCGCAGAGAGCGTGATCGCCGAGCTCGAGGAAGCACTGGAGACAGCTCGCCGCATGGAGCGCGGCATGATCCTCGTCAGCGACGAAGTCGGGCTCGGTCTTGTGCCGTCATCGCCGGAAGGCCGTGCGTTTCGTGATCTGTGTGGTTCGGCGAACCAGCTCGCGGCGAGCTACGCCACGAAGGTGGAACTCGTCGTCGCCGGGCTTCCCCTCGTGTTGAAAGGAAGCGCTTAGCGTGGCACAGGCGTTTCACGGCGGCCGCTTGTGCGAAGCGGCGAAGGAATTCGGCCTCTCGCCGGGCGCATTCGTCGATTTCAGCGCGAATACGAACGTCCACGCGCCAACTGTCTCCGCCGCGCACTGGGAGGAATGGCGCACCGGGATTGCTCGTTATCCAGAAGCCGATGCACACAGCATCCGCCGCCAATTAGCTGAGATCTACCACGTTCCAGCCGAGCAACTCCTGCCGGCGGCTGGAGCGATCGAGGCGCTCTATCTCGCAGCAAGGCTCTTTCCCACTTCCAAAGTCGCAATCGTCGAGCCGGCATTCAGCGATTATCAGCGCGCGTTCGTCGCGGCTGGTTGCGACGCAGTGCGAGTGACATTGCCTTACGAAATGTGGCACCAGCCGATCAGCCACTGGCACCATCTGCTGGCCCCGTTCGACGTGATCGTCCTCGGCAATCCGAACAACCCGACAGGCTCGCTGCAGCGACGCGCTGAGCTTCTCCGCGTCCTCGAGGGCGACGACGCCGGCTCCAAAACATGGATCATCGACGAAGCGTTCATCGAGTTTGTCGCGGATCAGGAATCGGAAACCTTGATGCCGTTCCTCAACGAACATCCGACGCTGATCGTCTTGCGTTCCC
>DATHXZ010000460.1:0-4967 GCA_035459405.1 Chthoniobacterales bacterium | reverse complement strand
ACGCTTGCGAGACGCAACTCCATTCAACCAGGCGATCTGCGGACCGTGAGCAAGCCTGCGATTTGCGCGCGCTGTCTGCCATCGTTCGCCTGTGTTGCATCGGATGGACAGAGGCCTTGCGGCAGCTGAGGCAAAAAAATGCCGTCTAAACACCCAGCCTGTCGGGTACGGAGATTATCTGCGTGTCACGCGAGCGGCCGAGTCTCGATACAAGGCAAACTAAAGCGTCCACATTGCGCCCAAATTTCGCGCGATACCAAATAGTACGATACTATACGAAATCCCACTGAAAGTCGGCCGGCGCAGCCCAATTTACCTGGGAGAAGTGGCGGAAGGGGTGGGATTATCGATGCTGAGGCATCGCTCCGCGAAATCAGTGCTACCGCTCGCCACTGTGTTTGCGCTTCCGCGCCTCATTGCCGGTCGAGCGGCGTTCGAATCTCCGTAGTGCAAACCGCGGGAGCTGCGCCGGCCGAGATAACGCGTCGCGGATGGTTTTGGCGGAAGGGGTGGGATTCGAACCCACGGTGGGTTTAACCCCACGTTCGATTTCGAGTCGAGTGCCTTAAACCAACTCAGCCACCCTTCCAAAAAGCCGACCCATAATGCCGCATCGGCGCTAGAAATCAACGGCGACAGCATCCGGCGAAGAAGTCATTCGACGTGACCGCACGGACTTGGTTCGCGCGGCCGAGCCGCCTGCGTTGACTCGCATTTGCCCTTTCCACAGCGGCTGCGAAGATGGTCCGCCGCCCCACTGCGTGAAAACCTGCATCATCTGCAATCCGGGCGCTGGTAGCGTCGATAACGGTGCAGCGACCCTGGAGCAGCTGCGGAGCGCAGATCGATCGGCGACGGTCCGCCTCACGAGAGATATCGGTCAGGCGACGGAATTCGCGCACCAGGCTGCCGAAGATGGCTATGAGCTCGTGGTGGCCGCCGGCGGCGACGGCACCCTGAATGAAGTGGTCAACGGCGTCGCGCCGCACATCGACCGGATCCGTGTCGGGCTGATCCCCCTCGGCACCGGAAATGATTTCGCGCGGAGCCTGAACTTGCCGGATTCCGTCGAGGCATGCGTCGACGTGCTGCGGGAACAGCACGTGAAACCGGTCGATCTCGTGCGCGTGACGAATGGTCGAGTGCGTTACATGCTGAACGTCTCCGCTGGGGGATTCAGCGGCGCTGTCGGCGAGAAACTCACGCCGGAGATCAAGAAAAGCTGGGGGCCGCTCGCCTACCTGCGCTGCGCGGCAGAGGCGTTCCCGGAGCTCCGCGCTTATCGCACCAGCATCGTGCTCGATGACATGACGCCACTCGAGTTTAACCTTTATAACGCGATCGTCGCGAACGGCCGCTTCGTCGCGGGCGGCACTCAGGTGGCGCCCGAGGCTGCGATCGATGACGGCCAGCTCGATCTCGTGCTCGTCCCCGAACGCCCGATGAGCGAGATGGTGGTAATGGCGGCGCAGATGCTCGTCGGTAATCATCTCACGAGCGATGCAGTCGTCTTTCGCAGAGCGGCGAAGGTCTCGATCAGCTCGAGCCCGGGAATGTGGTTCAATGTGGATGGCGAATTGATCGGCAACGAGCCCGTCACCTTCGAAGTCATGCCGCGCGCGCTGCAATTCATCGCGCCTAACGAGTCGTGAATGACAAGGTTCTGACGCTCGACGCTCTCGCGGCAAAGGCGCGCGACTTGCGCACGCGTGGGCAAAAGCTGGTGGCCACGAATGGCTGCTTTGACCTCCTGCACGTCGGGCACGTGCGCTATCTGCAGGCGGCGCGGCGAATGGGCGACGCACTCGTCGTAGGCGTGAATGGCGATGCATCGGTGCGCGCTCTGAAAGGCGAGTCGCGCCCGCTGAATGGCGAGGCTGAGCGCGCCGAAATCCTGGCAGCTTTAGCAGCAGTCGACTTCGTGACGATCTTCCCACAACTGCGCGCGACCGAATTTCTGAAACGTGCTCGGCCGGCGGTGTACGTTAAGGGCGGCGACTATACGCCCGAGACTCTCGACGCTGACGAGCGCAGCGCGTTGTCGGAGGTGGGGGCCGAGATCAGAATCATCCCGTTCGAGGCGGGGTATTCCACGTCGAGCCTGATCGAGCGCATCAACTGCTGAGCCATGGCGCTGCGGCTTGGGATTCTTGGTTCCGGTAAAGGCTCGAACTGTCGCGCGATCCTCGAGCAAATCCGCGACGGACGGCTGCCGGCCGATGCTCGCATCGTCGCCTCGGATGTGGCCGACGCGCCGATCCTCGCGATCGCTGCCGAATTCGGTGTTCCGCATGTGCACATCACGCCGGGGAAGTTCCGCACCATTCTCGAGCCTGCTGCCGAGCAGGAGCTGGTGCGCACGTTGCAGGAAGCGGACGTTGAGCTTGTTGTCCTGGCCGGATTCATGCGCGTGCTGAAGGCGCCGATGCTCGAAGCTTTCCCGGGCCGCATCGTGAACATCCATCCTTCACTGCTGCCAAACTTCCCCGGCCTCGAAGCATGGAAACAGGCGCTTGCGGCCGGGGAACGCGTCGCAGGTTGCACCGTGCACTACGTCGATGCCCGGATCGACAGTGGCGATATACTTGGTCAACGCGAGGTGCCAATTTTGCCTAAGGATACTGCCGAAACGTTGCACGCGCGGATTCAGATCGCGGAACGCGAGTTATACCCGGAAGTAATCGGCCGACTCGGCTCTGGCGATCAGAAAAGCGCCGAGGCTGCTAGTACCTAACGAGTGCCCGCTGCCCCAGCTCTCGGCCGTACCTAAAGCGACACGAGGGGGATAACCCAGCCGACAGTCAGTAAGATGCTGAGTCCTTCGACCACTCGGAAGCGCTTCAGCTTCTCGAGGCAACGGGGATTCTCCCGTATCCAGGCACGCGTCTTGAAGATCCAGCGTTCGTAAGCGGCAAACGGCCGCAGCTTGTTCAGGAATCGGTCAGCATCTTTCGGACACCACAGAAATCCGCATTGTCTGCCGTCCTCGTCCCAATGTTCGGCTCACAGCGATATTGATACTTCAGTAAGTCATCGAGGATTAAGCCCGCTGGTATCTACAGGCATGCGAGGGTAGCGAGGAACAACGCGATTGCCCAGGGAGGCACATCCGTCGTAACGCTTGCTAGATTCGCTCGGCCTTCTGGTCGCGGCCTAACAACTCCTGCAATGCTTGGGCGGGAGGCTTCGACTCATACACCACGGCGTAAACCTGATCGACGATCGGCGTTTCAATCTGCAACCGCCGCGCGCATTCGAAGGCGCTTTTCGCCGTCGGCACGCCTTCCGCGACCGAATGACTCCGCTCCGCGATTTGCTGGAGGGTGCGTCCCCGGCCGAGCTGCTCGCCGACCCGGCGATTACGACTGTGCTGGCTGAAGCAGGTGGCGATCAAGTCACCCGCGCCGCTGAGCCCGTAGAAGGTGCGGGGATTTCCTCCCATCGCTGTTCCAAGTCGAAGCATTTCCGCCAGGGCGCGCGTGAGAAGTGCGGCCTTTGAGTTGTCGCCGAGCCCGAACCCATCACTACAGCCCGCCGCGAGAGCGAACACGTTTTTCAATGCCCCGCCCAGCTCGATGCCGGTTGTCTCGTCGCTCGAGTAGATGCGGAAGAGCGGGCTGCCAAGATGCTGCTGCAACTCCTCGGCGCATTCCGTTTGCTCGCACCCCAGGACGGTCGCGGTGGGGCGGTCGCGCGAGACTTCTACCGCGAGGTTCGGCCCGGAGAGCACGGCGACAGTATGGTCGGGGAGCACGTCAGTCAGGATCTGCGTCATTCGCATTCCGCTACCGTGCTCGATCCCCTTCGTGCAGCTCAATAGAACCGCGTCGCGGGAGAGGTGTGGCCGCAGCTGCTCAGCGACCGTGCGCAGCGCTGTTGAAGGTGTTACAAACACAACGAGCTCAGCGCCACAGACTTCGCTGATGTTGCTCGTGATCGCGATCGGCTCCGGCAACGTGACGCCCGGGAGGTAGTCCGCGTTCTCGCGTGCGGTTCGCAGCTTCTCGGTGCGCTCCGGATTGTGGCCCCACAGCACAATTTCGTTCCCCTGCTTTGCCCATAGCACCGCGAGCGCTGTTCCCCACCCGCCAGCGCCGAGAATTGCTGTTCGTTTGAATCTCACTTCCGCGCGAACCGTGGTTCGGTTCCATTGAGAAGGCGAGAGATATTAGACCGGTGACGCCACACGACAAGCACTGTCATCAAAAGCGAGAAATAGAAGAGCACCGTGCCTTGCGTCTGCTTCATTCCGACAAGCACCGCGACAACCACCGGCAACGCACTCGCAGCGACGATGGACGCGATTGAGACATAACGCGTCACCTTGAAGATGGCGAGCCAGACGAGGAAAATCGTGAAGGCGGCGATCGGCATCACCCCCGCGAGCGACCCGGCAGATGTCGCTACGCCCTTGCCGCCCTTGAAGCGTAGCCACACCGGAAACGAGTGCCCGGCGACGCAGGCCGCGGCTGCGACGATCGCGTAGAATTCGGTGTACTCGAGCGCGCCGGGGGTTCGACTGACGATCGCAATCGCGAGACGCACAGCCAGGAACCCCTTCAAAACGTCCGCGAGGAAGACGGCGAAGCCCCACGACTTTCCTAATGTGCGCAACACGTTCGTAGCGCCGATGTTACCACTACCATGCTGGCGAACATCTACTCCTGCCAAGCGTCCCGCGATGTATCCGTTCGGAATCGACCCGAGTAGGTACGCTTCTGCGAGAACGAGGGCTAGGAGTGTCAGCACGGCGATGCGGAGGCTTTCGATTTCGGCGCCGCGAGTATCGAGGTGTTGCCTCTGTTGGGCACTCCGGCGCGCCCGAGCCAGACCGCAATGATGGCCAGGTCTGCCGGCGTTATGCCGCTGATTCGCCCTGCCTGGCCGATATTCGCCGGCTTTGCAGCTGACAGCTTTTCGCGCGTTTCCGGTCGAAGACCCGGAATGAGCGTGTAGTCGACGCTGCT
>DATHXZ010000459.1:0-3834 GCA_035459405.1 Chthoniobacterales bacterium | reverse complement strand
GAGCACATAGCCGAGCTGCCAGTAGACTGTCGGCGAGTCGTGGGAGTAGGCGGTCGGCACCGCACCGTACCGGACGCGCAACGTGTGCTCGCCCGGCGCGATCGTGACGGTGAACGCAATCGTGCCGCTTTCCTCAACCGAATAAGCAAGCGGTTTGTCGCCACCGATCGACGGCGTGGTGCCCGGCGGTAGCCAGTTCTCCGGCAGGGTGCCGCTGGTCGATGAGGTGCTTTCAACTCGAACCCCGTCCAGCCACACCTCGTGATCAGTCTTGTCCATCGACCCGGCGACAAACAGCAGATCTGTCGTGGTCGCCGCCCCATGATTGCGCAGCCGATATTCCGCCTCGACGACGGCCGGCGATCTCCCATCCTGCAGTGGCCGGAAATCGAACGAGAGGGTCTCCCGCACGATCGCGATGCCCTTCAACTCGCCTGCAGGTTCGCCGACAGGCTGCCCCGGGTGCACCGGGCTCCCCATGTTCGCGCAGGCTGAAGCGGCGATGCCGCAAACGAAGAACGCCACCAGAAAGCACTTCGGATTCATCACGCTGAACGTCACCGGCCTTGGTCGAAAGCGCCAGCATCACCAATCCATGTGACGGCAGAAAGCCGCAATGCCTTCCGAAAAACAAAAAGATGCACGGCCGAATACCGCTGCAGCTACAATCCGTCGATGACCCAACACCGTTCGCTGCCTCGCACGCAGCAACTCCTCACAAGGCTCACGAGCTTAGCTCGGCGATAACGCGGCGGAGGATCTCAGCGCAGCGTTCGAGTTCTGCCACGGGCACATACTCGCCGCTGGTGTGAGCAACGCTCATATTGCCGGGGCCGAAGACTACCGTCTCCGCGCCGAGCGCTGTGAGCTGCGGCGCCTCGGTGCCGAACGAGACCGCTCCGGCACGTTGATCACTTTCGTGCTCGAGAAACTTCACAAGGCTACTCTCGCCGGGAGTAGCAAAGCGTCGTTCGGCGCGCAGGACTTCGACGTGCCCCAGGTCGCCGACAATCTCGATCAGTTTGTCAGCAACGTAGCGCCGGTCCTGCGCGGGGATCGGGCGCCATTCGACGAGGAAACGGCATTCACCGGGGATGATGTTCTTGGCGGTGCCGCCTGAGATCTGCCCGACGTTGATGGTCGTGAATGGCGGATCGAAGGAGGTATCGGTCTGCTTCTCCAGCTCCTTCCCGAGCTCCTCGACCCGCTGGATCAGCCGCGCGGCGCGTGAAATGGCGGAGACGCCAAGCGCGGGAAAGGCACTGTGAGCTTGGCGGCCACTCACGATCACTTCGGCGAGTGCATAACCTTTGCCGGCGCGGATCGGCTGCACCGACGTCGGCTCACCCACGATGGCGAACCGCGGCGAGATGGCGCGCCGCGCGAGAAGATTTTTCGCGCCGACGCAGCCAATCTCTTCGTCGGCCGTCAGGACCAACGAGACGTTGGCCGGCTCGGCAACTGTGAGCGCGGTGATCGCGGCCGCCAGGAACGCCTTCGTATCGCAGCTTCCCCGTCCCCACACTTTGTCGCCGTCGAAGCGTGCAGAGAGTTTCTCATCGAAGGGGACGGTGTCGGTGTGACAAACCAGCGCCAGCGGCGCGTCGCAGGCGCCGAGAACACAGTTCACCTTGTCGACGCCGTTTCCGTCCAGGTACGTGAACTGGGTGGCGGGCCAGGAGAGCTGCGCTTTGACGAACTCGATCACGGGGCGGTTCGAGACTGAAGAGACGGAATTGATTGCGACGAGCTCGCGCAGAAGCTCCGCGGCCGTCATCATCGCCACAGCCGCTCCTGCACCTCGACAAACCGGTGGACGATTTCTTCCTGCAGCGGGTGGCGGCCGCCACGGACGATTTGTTTTCCGCCGACGAAGACGTTACGAATTGCGGTGCGTTCCAGCGAGAAGACTGCTGCCACCTCGTCCGGCGCGCCGGCGATGCTCGGGTCGTGCAGATCAATCGTGAAATAGTCGTCGTTCGCACCACCGCCCAGGCTCTTTGTGCCGTTCACGGTGGCAGCTTCAAAGAGTGGCTTCGCGAGGTTGTCGGCGAGCACGACGCGGCGGAGCAGCTGGAGCCGCGTGTGATATTCGAGCTCACGCGCGTCCTCTAGCAGATCGATCTGGATCTGGCTGTCTGTTCCAAGACAGATCGGCACGCCGGCGGCCAGCAACCGATCGGCCGGCGCGATGCCGTCGCCGAGGTTGCGCTCGGTGGTCGGACAGGCGCAGACCGTTGCGCCGGCTGCGGCGAGCGCCTGCACCTCGTCATCGGAGATATGGGTTGCGTGCACGGCGGTGAAGCGCTCGCTGAGCAATTTGTGTTTCGCGAGGAGCGCGACCGGCGTGGTGCCGTGTTCGGTGCGGCATTGCTCCAGTTCCCCCGGTTGTTCGCTGACGTGCATGTGCAGCGGGAGTTTTCTCGCGGCGGCGTATCGCACCAGCTCGCGGATGTAGTCGAATGGGAGCGCGCGAATGCTGTGCGGTGCGAGTCCGAGCCGGACTGGCACTCCGAGGCGGACTGGCGCTTGTCCACCGGCAGTGGCCGCGCCGAGCTCCTCGAACCGCTGGAGAAACAGCTCCGGTGTCTGGGTGAGGAAACGCGCCTGCCCAGCGTTCGGCGGTTTGTTGTAGCCAGCGCGCGCGTAGGCGCACATCAGCAGGGTCAGGCGGATGCCGACGGATTCGGCGGCGCGGATGATCTGCTGGGCTAGGAGGTTCGGATCGTCATACGGCTCGCCGTTTGGCTGATGATGCAGGTAGTGAAACTCGCCGACGTGGGTAATGCCGCTGAGCGCCATCTCGAGAAAGGCCATGCGCGCGACATCGTAGATATCGTCGGCCGAAAGCCTGGTCGCCGCGTGATACATGGCTTCACGCCAGGTCCAGAAATCGTCATGCGCGGCGGTGCGATGCTCGGTCCGTCCGCGGATCGCCCGCTGGAACGTGTGCGAGTGGACATTAACCAGACCGGGCAAGCGCGCCGTGCTCATGTGCGAGCCGCACTGGCGGGATTTTTGGACATGCGCCTTCAGGCTACATTCCACGCATAGCGAAGGCGAGTGCCGCCGGTCTGGGCGCGGAATCGAAACGCCAAGATGGTAGTGTGCGGTGTCTCGGCGGAATTCGCGGACCGGGTTCCGGCTGACGAACAGCCGATCTACAACGCGCCACAGTGTGCGTGTAGCACCCGATGTCTCACGGGAATCCTAACGAGGCTACACGTGGCTCACGTATGGGAGTTGTCTCGTCACGCCATAATCACCATCGCTCAGCCTCGCGGCTCCTTGAGATCACCACCTGTGCACCAGCGACAAACCCCGGAGTCCTCGTTGGTGTGGCGATACCTGGTGGGCGGACGGCATACTCGTCCGAAGCTTCCGATATTTCCGCGAACGTGACCCGACGCATCGCCGTCGTCCGCGCCCGTTCGGCCCAGCGAATGCATCCGCAGGCGCAGCCGCAGGGAAGCCCAACAAGCATGAGCTGCCTGCTCCTAGCGCCGAAACGTGCTGAAGTTTACCGGGATCTGCGCTTCGGTGAGGGTGCCGGGCCGGAACTTCATTTTCATCAGCCGCTGGGTGGCTCGCTCATCCAGTTCCTTCACACCGAGCGACTTGATCGGCCTGACGCTCGTCACGGTGCCATCGGGTCCGATGGAAACGTGAAACAAGCCATCGCGCTGCCCGAAATTGATGTTGCGGTTCACGACCTGGGCGGGCGGCTCGTAGGTGACGAATTCGGCAACATCCGGGCCGGTGATGGTCTTACCCTGCGCCGTTTTGGCTGACATCTCCCCAGGGAACTTTGCGCCCAGTTCGAGCGTGATCTTC
>DATHXZ010000458.1:0-7415 GCA_035459405.1 Chthoniobacterales bacterium | reverse complement strand
TGTCCCTACCACTACTTGCTCAGCTTCATTCCTTCCGGCATTTCCGGTGGTGGCGCGTTGAGCCGGCTGTTCCGTTTGCCGTACGCAAAGTAGAACACCATCCCCAGCGCCAGCCAGCCGATCAGTCGCATCCAGTTCGTCCATCCGAGGCCGTAAATCATCGCGCCGCACGTGATGATGCCGAGCGTCGCGACAACGGGCGCGGCCGGCACGCGGAATCCGCGTTCAAGGTCCGGACGCCGCACGCGCAGGATCCACACGCCGGCGCAGACGAGGATGAATGCGAAGAGCGTTCCGATGCTCGTCATCTCACCGGAGATATCCGCCGGCACAAAGACGGCGAAAAGACCTGTGAAGAGGAAGATGAGCCAGTTGGACTTGTGCGGGGTTCTGAATTTCGGGTGCACCTGCGCGAAGGCTGGCGGCATGAGGCCGTCGCGGCTCATGGAGAAGAAGACGCGCGATTGTCCAAGCAACATGACGAGGATGACGGATGAGAAGCCGGCGAGAATGGCAATGGTGACTGCCCGTGAGAGCCACTCATAGCCGGCCATGTATTTCGTGATCGCGAAGGCGACCGAAGCTTCACGTCCCGTGGAGCGGAAGTCTTGCACGGTGGCCACGCCGCTCAATACATAGGCAAAGAGGACGTAAAGCACTGTGCAGAGCGCGAGTGATCCGAGGATGCCGATGGGCATGTCGCGTTTCGGATTTCGTGCTTCCTGCGCCGCGGTCGAGACGGCGTCGAAACCGATGTAGGCGAAGAACACGACGCCCGCAGCGCCGAGGATGCCGAGAATACCACCGTACGCGTGGGTGATGCCCTGCGGAGTGGTGTAAGTCGTCGCCGGCGGGATGAATGGCGTGTGGTTGGCGGGATTGATGAAGCTCCAGCCGATGCCGATGACGAGGAGCACGATTGTCGTTTTCAGCACGACGATGATGCCGTTCACGAGCGCGGATTCTTTCGTTCCGCGAATCAGCAACAAGGTGAGCAACAGCAGGATGATCACTGCCGGAATGTTCATCATGCCGCTCACGCCTGAGACGGGATCCGTCTCAAACGGTGAATGCGTCCACTGATACGGTATCTTCATCCCGAACCAGTCGAGCACGCGGTTCGCATACTCGCTCCAGGCGATCGCGACTGTCGCCGCCGCCACCGCATACTCGAGAATCAGATCCCATCCGATGATCCACGCCACGAGCTCGCCCATCGTCGCGTAGGAATACGTGTAAGCGCTGCCCGCGACCGGAATCATCGAAGCAAATTCCGCGTAACAAAGACCGGCGAGCGCGCAGCCAAGCCCGGCGACAACAAACGCGAGCACCACCGATGGGCCCGCTCGATCCGCGATTGCCGCGGCTGTGCGCACGAATAACCCCGCGCCGATGATTGCTCCGATCCCCAGCGCGATAAGGTTGATCGGCCCGAGCGATCGCTTCAGGCTGTGTTCGCCGACCTCCTGTGACTCCGCCAACAGTTTATCGATGGGCTTTCTCGCGAATAAATTTGCCATGTGTGTCGCTCTCTTGTTCGGGGCTGAAGTGGCCGCCGTTGAGGTTCGGTTTTGCTAACGCTGCTGGCTGCCTAACGACGCGTCGGCGTCGGGTTTTCTCCAGAGGAAATAAACAGGCACGCCCGCGAGCACGATCAGCAGGCCGGGCCAGGTCGTCGCCGTCTGATACATGAACAGCACGACGAGGATCACGGACGCGCCGACGATATAGAGCGCGGGCACGATCGGGTAGCCGAAGGCTTTGTACGGACGCTCAGCGTCGGGACGCTTCCGGCGCAGGACGAAGATGCCGATGATCGTCAGGATGTAGAAGATCAGCGCGGCTGAGATGACGTAGTCGAGCAGGTTGCCGTAGAGGTTTCCGTAGCCGGTCACTGCGCCGGTCGCGTCGGTTCTGACGGTGCGCGGCAGCACCAGCACGCCCGCCCAGATTCCCTGAACGACGAGCCCCCACGCCGGGACATGATTCCTGTTCAACTCGCCGACCGCCCGGAAGAAGAGCCCGTCCCGCGCCATGGCGTAGTAGGCGCGCGCGCCGGCCAGGATGAGGCCGTTGTTGCAACCAAAGGTCGAGATCATGATCGCGACCGCCATGATCGTGGCGCCGAGGCCGGGAAAGATAACGTTCGCAGTCTCGGAGGCAACGCGGTCGCTCGGCGCGTTCTGGATTGCCTCGAATGGCAACGCCGCGAGATACGCGACGTTTGCGAGCAGATACAAAGTGATAACGAGAATCGTGCCGAGCGCGAGCGAGAGAGGGATGTTGCGCCGCGGGTTCTTCACCTCGCCCGCCGTGAACGTGATGTTATTCCAGGCGTCAGCGGAGAAGAGCGAGTTCGTCTGCGCGACGCAGATGCCAACGAAGAGGCCGAACGCCACTGCCGCTGTCAGCCCCGCGCCGACATCCTGGAGGTTGCCGCGGATGCTCCAGAAGTCGCTGAAATTGGCTGCGCCGGCGCCGGACCTGAGCCCGACGATGATCCCGAGGATAATGAGCGCGATGAGCGCGCCAGTCTTGGCCGTGGTGAAGACGTTCTGCACGATCTTGCCGAGCCGCAGGCCGCGCGTGTTCATGAACGTCAGCAAGGCGATCAACGCGAGGCCGACAAACTGCGCGGTCGAGAGCGAAAGCGCGTAGCCGCCGAAACGGATCGGCGCGATGAGATAATTGGTTTCCGAGACCCACGGCATCAGCACACCCATGTAGCGCGCGAATCCCACCGCGACCGCGGCGATGGTGCCAGTCTGAATGACAAGGAAAAGCGTCCAGCCGTAAAGGAATCCCCACAGCGGCGAGAACGCTTCGCGCAGGTAAACATACTGGCCGCCCGCCTTCGGCATCATGGCCGCGAGCTCGCCGTAAGAGAGCGCCGCCATGAGCGTGAGCAGGCCCGTAACAACCCAGACAACGAGCAGCCAACCAGGCGAGCCGACCTGTCGCGCGATGATCGACGAGACAATGAAGATACCCGACCCGATCATCGACCCGGCGACGAGCATCGTCGAATCGAGCAGCCCTAATCCGCGAACGAAGTTGTTGTCGTCGCCTGCAGGTTCGTCGGCCATCGCGTGCTTGTGTACAGATTGCCACTCGGCCGTGCAAGGGAATGCCGAAAGGAACTTCAGCTGCGCTCCGCAACGTCCGGGAACACACGCGAAACAGTCGTATTCGCGCGCGCGCGCATGTGCTATCATCGCCGCGTGTTGACTCTTAAGGGGATTCTTTGGGTGCGGAAAATCGGGGCCGCCCTGCTCGTTCTAGCGTTAGCGACGCCGGCAATTGCTGCGGAGCGGCGCGTTCCATTTACCGCACGCGAAAGCAGCGTGTGGTCTGGGCTCGGGCCGGACCGCAACATCCAATTCCAGGCGCTGCCGCTCGAGCGTTCGCGCCAGAATCACCTGCTCATTCGCGCGCAAATCAACGGCAAGCCGGCGCTGCTGGGCGTCGATTCGGGTGCACCGGTCAGCGCAATTGCGACCAATCGCGTGGCGCATTTCGGCCTCACACCGGCGAAAGCGGGCGGCGATGTGCCGACACGGCTGCGGATCAACGGAGCTTATAACAACGTCGTGATGGCGCGCGGCCTCCAGCTCGGCGCGTTGAATTTGGTCGATGAGCCGATGGTCGCGATCGATCTCGGCGGCTCGAGGCGCGCGGCGAAGTTAATGAACGAACAGGCGATCGACGGCATCCTCGGCGCGGATGTTCTCTTCCCGACACACGCGGTGCTCGATTGCCGCAATCAGATTCTGATTCTGAAGGTCGACCCGAATGTGCGGGGCGGTGTGCCCGGGATGAATTACGCGGGATACAGCCGCGTCCCGATGTCCGTCAGCAGCGGCTACAATCTTTACGTCGACGGCAGCGTGAACGGGAAGAAGGCGAAGCTGATGGTCGACACCGGCGCATTCGCGACGCTCCTGCATCAAGGATTCGTCCGGCGCATGAAGATCCCGCTGCGCGACACGCCTTACAGCTCGGCCGGCGTGAACCTGAAGCAGCGCGGCGTGCAGATGGCGAAGATCTCGCGACTCTCTGTCGGCTCGGTCCACATACGCGGCAAAGAAGTAGGCGTGATCAATCTTGAAGGATTGATCCGCAACGGCTTGCTCGAAGCCTCGCCGCCGGTCGCCGGATTGCTCGGCTCCGAAATCCTGCAGCGCCATAACGGCATTATCGATTTCGGAACGAAGACGCTTTACCTCAAGCTGTAGCCTCTGCACGCCCGCTCCGGTTAGCTCAGGAGCTTTCGGTAGACAGCTTGCGTACGGAACTGCTCATAGCCGATCGCAGGATAGAACGCGTGGCTTTCCGGTCGCTGGACGTTGCTGCGCAGCACCATCAGGTCGAGTCCGCGGTCGCGCGCCCAGCGTTCCGCTTCCGCCATCAATATCCGGCCGATGCCGCGCCGGCGAACGTCACGCGAGACTACCAGGCCGAAGACATCGGCGCGCTCTCCGCTGACGAGCGAGCGATGCGCGTGCACGTGCACCCACCCACAAACCGTAGCCTCGAGCTCCGCGACGATGATTGCGTGCTCCGGAAGCACAGCCAGATGAGCCATCCGACTGCGCACGACATCCTCGGCGAGTGGATAACCGAGCTCCTCGGATAATATCGTGATCGCTGGAGCATCCGCAGCAGTCGCCCGGCGCAGCGTGATCTCGAGGCGCGGTGTTATCGAGGGAGGCGCAGCCATTTTCCGCAGCTTTTCACTTGCGATGAAGCGAGTCTAAAGATCGTGTTCGCGGATGCACGAGACGATTCACGCTAGCGCATGATTCGGCAGGCGTTCGTGCTCGGCGCCGGGCTCGGCTTGCGGCTGCGTCCCATGACGGAGCACATGCCGAAGCCGCTCGTGCCGATCTTCAACAAGCGGCTGATTACGTTTCCGCTCGATCATCTCCGCAGCATCGGAGTCGATTCGTTCGTGATCAATACGCATCGGCTGCCGGAGGAATTTCAGGCGGTGTTCGGCAGTGGTGAATACGACGGCGTGCCGGTAAAGCTCGCGCATGAGCCCGATCTCCTCGAGACCGGCGGCGGGATCAAAAATGCCGAGCCGCTGCTGCGAGGCGACGAGCCATTCGTCACGTACAGCGGCGACATTTTGACAGACATCGACCTGGAGCCGCTGATCGATCAGCATTTCACGAAGCGGAATGACGTGACGCTGGGCCTGCGCGAGGACGGGCTCTCGACCGACATCTCGCTGCGTGATGGCCGGGTGGTCGACATCGCGGGGAAATTTGGCACGACGGGCACCTGCGACTTCGCAGGCGTGGCGGTTTGGAATCCGAGCATCTTCGGGCGCATCGCGCCGAAGAAGAAGACGTCCTTCATTCCGATCGTGCTGAAGTGGATCGGCGAAGGTGGGAAGATCGGCGGTGTGGCATTGAATCACGGCAAGTGGTTCAACATCGGCTCGCGTTCCGGTTACCTCGAGGCCCATCGCACGATCGCCGAGGCGCCGTGGAAACCCGGGTATGTGACGGACGATAGCTGGCCGATTCGCGTAGCGCCGGACGCCGAAGTGGATCCGACGGCGAAGCTCTGCGGTACGTGCTGTGTCGGCGCGCGCTCGCGTGTCGGCGCCGGAGCGGTTCTCGAGGACACAATTGTGTGGCCTGGCGCACAAATCGCTTCCCGAAGTGAGCTGCGGAATTGTATCGTCCGCTCCCACAAAATCGCCGAAGGCATCCTGCGTGATATCGACATCTAGCTCCCGCGACCTGCTGCTGCGCCAGACGCGCATCCATTTTCCGCGGCTGGGCGACGAGAAGGTCGACATCGCGCCGATCGAAAAGGGCGGGTCCGACCGCAAATTCTACCGCGTGCGTTCGAACGCGGAGCATTCGCTCATCCTCGTTAAGTACAATCTCGAACGCGAAGAGAACCGGCTCTACGTGGAGGTCGCCGAGTTTCTCGCCACGAATGGCATCCGCGCCCCGCGCGTTTATTTCCACGACGCCGCCGAAGGGCTGATCTGGATCGAGGATCTCGGCGAGACGGATCTGTGGAGTTACCGCAATGAGGACTGGGTCGCACGTCGCGCGCTCTATGACTCGGCGCTTGAAGAAGTGGCCAAGCTGCACTCGTTGCCGGACGAAGCCGCCGATGGAATCCGGAAAGATTTCCCACCGGCATTCGATGCGGCGCTCTACGCTTGGGAGCAGCAATACTTTTTCGAGAACTGTCTCGGCCGCCACTTCGGAATCGACGAAAGCACACGCGCGGAGCTCGCCGCGCTGCCGGTATTGCAGGAGATCCCGAGCCGCCTTGCCGCGTTGCCCCGTGTGCTGGTGCATCGCGACTTCCAATCGCAAAACATCATTGTGCGAAACGGCAACGCATACCTGATTGACTTCCAGGGCATGCGGCCTGGCCTCGCGGAATACGACCTCGCATCCTTGCTCTACGACCCTTACGTGACGCTCACGACGAAAGAGCGCGAGCAGCTTTTCGGCGATTATTGCGCGGCGCGTGAATCGATCGGCAGTCCGGTCCCCCATCAATGCAGCGAGCTGCTGCGCCTCTGTGCCCTGCAGCGGCTGATGCAGGCGCTCGGAGCCTACGGATTCCTCGGGCTCGTGAAAGGCAACAAGGCGTTTCTCGCGCACATCCCGGCTGCGCTCGCCTCGTTGCGCGGAATCGTCGCTGAGCTTCAGGGCGCCGAGAAGTTGCACGCCACCCTCGCGCATCTGTCGTAGCTCCGCGGCCGGACGCTGCACCGAATAAACTCTCGAATGCTCTGGCGCGTGCCTGCGTCAGAGATCCGCACAAGGAGTTTACCATGAAAAAATTAGCTCTTTTTCTTTCCGTAGCAGCAGCCGGCCTGACGATGTTTGCGGCCGACGCATCTGCTCAACGCATCATCGTCGAAACGCCTGGCGCGCGGCTCGGCGTCGGTGAGCGTGGAGACCGCCGTGTCGGCTACGATCTGGATCGCTTGAATCGGGAAGTGCGGCAGCTGCGTTTCGAAATTCGCGCCTACCGTGGCGAGGGCCGACGCATCCGCTGGCGCTACGACCGCGTGCAACGTGTGACCGATCGCCTGAATTACGAATACCAGCGCCGTATCTCGTCGCCATGGCAGATTCGCCGCCGCATCCAGCAGGTGCGTGCGGAGATTTACGACATCCGCAATGACATGCGCGATCGGCGTGATCGCCGCCGTTACGACGACGGTCCGCGCTGGCGGTAGTCCCGCTGCTTGTTGTAGGGACCGCGCTCTGTCGCCGTACAACCGCGTCGATCGGTTCGGCCATCGTTAACCGAGAGCGGCATTGCGTGAATCACAGCAGCCCGGCCCAATGATATGAAGACCGCACGCGATGTGCCGCAGCGGTCACCCACGCCATGGGGGCCAAGCGCGGCGGGAAGATCGTGTTCAA
>DATHXZ010000457.1:0-2721 GCA_035459405.1 Chthoniobacterales bacterium | reverse complement strand
CTTAACGGCAGCGCGGCACGCTGACGTAGGCCAGCTCGTTGTCCCACAGAGGACGCGGGCGCAGAATCTTCGACGGAAGCTCGATCGGCTTCTCAACAGGCAACGCTTTGCGCGGCGCCTCAACGGTTGCTCCGGCGACGCGGACGGGCTGCTGCGGTTTCACCGCGGGCCGGCTTTGCTTCGTAAGCTTCACATCGGACTTCTTCGCGCTCGCCGGCTTCGTAGTCTTTGCAATCTGACGTTTCTGTTCAGGCTTGCGCGCGCTCGCCGTTCGCCGCGACGGCGTCACTTTCGACACCATCGCCGTCATGACCGTTTTGCCGTCGAATGTCTTGCCGTCGTTCGTGCGCCGCGGCTGCAGATCGTTGAAGTATTCGCCGATGGCGTACTGGTTATAGACCTCAGCGGTCACGACCTGGCGGCGAACTGCGCCAGTATTATCGCGCAGCAGAAACGAGTAGGATCCGTCGAGCCCGTACGAATGCTCGAAGGGCAACGGGGTGGCGTCCTTCCGGACGATGGTGCCTTGATACGCGCAGCTTCCGAGGAGCGCGGCGCAAACGGGGGCGAGAAGAAGACGAAGACGCATAGGCGGAGGGCGGTGAAACGTCCAGTGCATGTAGGCGAATTGCCGCCGTCCTGCCAGAACTTTGTTGCTAATTATGCAAAGGGCGCGCCGTTCGGAAAACTGTGGCGAATCAAAATCGGCGTTTCATAAGCGCAACGGCTGGCGCCATTACGAAGCACAAGCAACCTCAACAATAAGGAGAACTTATGCTTTGGACCATTATCGTCGTTTTGCTGATTCTCTGGCTGCTCGGACTCGTCGGATCGGTCGGTGGCAACCTGATCCACATCCTCCTCGTCATTGCGCTGGTGGTGCTGATCATCAATCTGCTCCAAGGTCGGCGCGGTATTTAGCTGCCGCGTAACGAATGAAGCCCGCAGCCCTGGTCGGCATTCTGCTGATCGTGATCGGGGTCATCGCACTCGCCTACGGCGGCTACACGAGCTTTACGACGCAGGAAAACGTCGCGAAGCTCGGGCCGCTCGAGATCAACAAGGAAGAAGAGCGCCGCGTGCCGACGGGTCCGATTGTTGGCGGGCTTTGTCTGGTTGGTGGGATCGTGCTGCTGGTGACGAATCGCCGCAGCTGACGGTAGGGACGGCGCGCTGCGGCGTCCGAGGCGCGTTGCGGCACGTGTGATGATGCGCCGCCGTCTCCAGTAGCTCCGCACCTCGGACGGCGCAGCGCGCTGTCCCTGCCATTGCGATGATCGCGCTCCGTGGCAGTGAGCCTGCGCAGGCGCCGAGAGGTCGCTCGACCTGAAATGACCGGCGCCGACTAGCCGCCGGCTTTCAGCACCGCGAACGTCTTGCTGCCTTTGCGATCCAGATACAGCAGGATGCCTTTCTGCGGATCGGCTTTTTGTAAGGCATCGCGGAACGACTGCACGTTGGTCACCTTCTTGCCGTCGACTTCGGTGATGACGTCTTCGCGCTCCATGCCTTGCGCGGAGGCGAGGCTGTTGTCGGCCACGTCTGTGACAATGACCCCTTCCTGCACGTCGAGGCGCAGGCGCTCGGCGACTTCCTTCGAGAGGTCCTGCACCTGGAGGCCGAACTTGTTCACGTCTTCCGGTTTCTGCGGCGGCGGTGTCGGAACGTTGGAAGCGCGACCAATTTCACCGGGCAGTTCGCCAGTTGTGATCGGGACTTTGATCGTCTGACCTTTGCGCCAGACGGTGAGATCGACCGGCTGACCGATCTTCTTCTTCAGCACCTCGCGTTGCAGCTGCGAGTCGGTGCTGACGGGTGCGCCGTCGACGTGCGTAATGACATCAAACGGCCGCAGGTCGCTCTTATACGCCGGCGCGTCGGCTTCAATCGTGCGGACGACGACCCCTTTGTCCAAACCTTTGAAGAGATCACGGATCGATGGATCCTCGCCGAGTGTCTCAATGCGAATGCCGAGCCATGGGCGCATGATCCGGTTTCCGGCGATGAGCTGTTGTCCGATTTCGTTTGCGAGGTTGATTGGGATCGCGAATCCGAGACCGCGGTTGAGCCCGTTGATCAGCGTGTTCATGCCGACCACTTTGCCATCGATGTCGCAGAGCGGACCGCCGCTGTTGCCCGGATTAATGGAGGCGTCGGTCTGGATGTAATCGGTGATCGAGTAGCCGCCGTTTGAGATCAGCCGGCTGCGGCCTTTCCCGCTGATCACTCCGTACGTGAACGTGTAATCGAGGCGAAAGGGTGCGCCGATCGCGAATGCGAACTGCCCCACTTTCACCGCTTCGCTATCGGCGAACTGCGCGACCGGCAGGTTGTTCGCCTCGATCTTAATCACGGCGATGTCAGTCTTCTCGTCGGTGCCGATCAGCTTCGCCTGGAACTCGCGGCCGTCTTTCAGCTTCACGTTGATCTTATCGGCGCCTTCCACCACGTGGTAGTTGGTGAAGATGTGGCCGTCGGCACGGACGATGAACCCTGAGCCTTCGCTCTGCGCCGGCTGCTGGTTGCGCGGATTACGCCGTTGATCCGGCTGATTCTGAAAGAGCAGGTCCTCGAGGCTGGGGTTGTCGTTTGCGTCGCGTTCCTTGCTCGTCTCGATGACGACGACGGTGGGCGCCACGACTTCGAACACCTTCATGAAGGCGTTGTTCAGTTGATGGACAACATCTTTGCCCTGCTCGGCGGCGACCGGCGGCACGGTAG
>DATHXZ010000456.1:0-5143 GCA_035459405.1 Chthoniobacterales bacterium | reverse complement strand
CCCGCGCGGGGTGGAAGCGCTGCGCGTCAACGAAGTTGCCCTCGATCGGCTGCTGCGCCGCGGCGCGTTCCCACTCAAACTCGGTCGGCAGGCGCGCGCCGTCCCAATTCGCGTATGCGTCCGCCTCGAAGTAGCTGATGTGCGTGACTGGCTCCGCTTCGTCCACCGGGCGGAAGCCGGACAGCGTGAAATTCCACCAGCCGTCCTCACGTTTGACCCAGTAGAGCGGCGCCTGCCATCCGCCTGGCGCGGATTCCTGCACGGTTGTCCACCCAAGCGAAAGCCAGAACTCCGGACGCGTGTAGCCGCCCGCATCGATGAACGCGAGATACTCGCCGTTCGTGATCGGCCGGTTCGATAATGAAAACGCTGGCACGAATGCGCGGTGCTGCGGCCCTTCATTGTCATAGGAAAATGGGTCGCCTTCGTGCCCGATGAGGACCATGGCCTCGTCGAACTCCACGAAGCGCTGCGGCGCGACTTTCGCCGTCTCGCGCTTTTCGTCCACCGCCGGCTCGAACACCGGATAGAGCGGGTTCTGCGCGAAGACGTGTTTAATGTCGGTGATGAGCAGCTCCTGATGCTGCTGCTCGTGGTTTAAACCGAGGACGAGCACCGGCTCGATGTCATCCAGCAACGCATCGTCGACGGTTGCGAGCAGCTTCAGCAGGCACTCGTCGACCGACGCACGATAGTGATACGTCTCGGCAACCGTTGGGCGCGAGATGAGGCCGCGTAGGTCGCGGCGATGCATGTCGCCGGCGGCGTTGTAGTAGGAATTAAAGAGATACGCGTACTGCGGCACCTCGGTGCGGTAACGCTGCATCCAGACCTTCAGCACGAAGGTTTCAAAAAACCACGTCGTGTGCGCGAGGTGCCACTTCGTCGGGCTGACATCCGGACACGACTGCACCACGAAGTCCTCCGGCTGCAGATTCCGGCAGAGCCGGAAGGTCAGCTCGCGCACCTTCCGATAGCGCGCGATCAGCGACTGCCTGCGATCCGACGCGGCAATCTGTGGCGTCTGGTTCTCTGTGGTCCCCTGGGTCGTCTCGAGGTGGGCGTCAGGCGCCTTCAATCACGCCGCCCTCCTGGCTCAGCTCGTCTTTGCGCGCCTGCACCATGCTGTCGTGCATCCCTTCTTCGAGCCCGCCGGCGAACAATCGCTCGCCGAGCATTTCGTCATCTTCACCAGCTCGACCGGCGCGGCGGCCAGTATCGCTTGGCACGGCGCTCCACTCCTCCGTCATCTCGGCATTCTCCGGCGTTTCTTCCGGAGCTGCGCCCGTGGAGACACCGAGCAGTTCCGCACGTGCCTGTTCCCAGTCGGCATCGGTGAATTCATCCGGATTGCGCTCGTCGATCAACGCGATCTCGCGCGCCCGCTTCTCAACCAGCTCGGGTGTGGGCGCTCCCATCCCGTCGCCGTGCACTGAAATCTTCCCGAAGCCTGGTTGTGAATACTCGTTCATACAGATTAATACGTAACACGTAGGCCGGGCGTGCGCATCCTCCGACGATAGTCGTGAACGCCGGTGCGCGACGAAGCCGCAGCGAGACCATGGATTGTTGGCCGTGACCGCCGGGCCTCGACCGGCTAGCATCACGGCATTGTGACCGAACCCGACGCGCGCGTGTGGAAGAAGGTCGGCTGCTTCTACGCGCTGACCATGCTCTTCAGCGGCGTGTTCAATGCGTTCGTGCTGCACGCCGGCAAAATGGACGCGGGCAACCTCCTGTATGTGACCGGCGCAATGTGGAGCCCGGCGCTCGCGGCGTTCGCGACGAAGAAGCTGTTCGGCGAAAACGTCCGCGACATGCCGTGGGCGCTCGGTCCATCGAAATACGTCTGGCTCGGCTACCTCATCCCAATCGCGTATGCCCTGCCAGTTTACGCAGCCGCGTGGTTAAGCGGGCTCGGCGGATTTGCCGATGCTGAATTCTTTCGGCGTACGGCGGAGACATTTGGGTGGCGGAATCTTTCTCCGGGGGTGACGCTCACATTGTTCGTTGCATTGACGGCAACGCTCGGCCTGGTCGGCAAAACATCGCGCGCCATCGGCGAAGAGATCGGCTGGCGGGGGTTTCTGGTGCCGGAACTATCGAAGGTAAGCGGTTTCACCGGCGTGAGCCTGATCAGCGGAGCTATGTGGGCCGTATACCACTTCCCCGTGCTCATCTTCGCGGACTACAATGCCGGCACGCCGGTGTGGTTTGGGCTGGGGTGTTTCACGGTAGGCGTGATTGCTGAGAGCTTCATCTACACGTGGTTGACGCTGCGCTCCGGCAGCCTCTGGCCGGCAGCCCTGCTCCACGGC
Source organism: Chthoniobacterales bacterium (assembly GCA_035459405.1). GTDB lineage: Bacteria > Verrucomicrobiota > Verrucomicrobiia > Chthoniobacterales > UBA10450 > JACCTI01. Next base: position 2,825 of record DATHXZ010000456.1, on the reverse strand, counting down.
AGCCACAATCTCTGGGTGCAATCCATCCTCACGCCGCTCACGCGCGACACCGGCCCGACCGAATACATCATCGACGAGTTCGGCATCGGGCTGGTCATTACAGCGGTGATCGCAGCATTCGTCTGCTGGCGCAGACGCGGCGAGGTCAGCGCGCCGCGCGAGCGCGGGTCACCGTAGCAAAGAAACGCGATGCGCAGCATTCTCCTGATCGAAGATGAGCCGTCGATCGCCGACAACATCGTTTACGCGCTGAAAACGGAAGGCTTCACGCCCGCATGGTGCCAGACGGGACGGGACGCGCTCCAGCGGCTCGCGAAGGAGACGTTCGCGCTCGTCATTCTCGATGTCGGCCTGCCGGACATGAATGGCTTCGATGTCTGCCGGAAGATCCGCACGATGTCGAACGTCCCGGTTGTGTTCGTCACTGCGCGCAAGGACGAGATCGACCGCGTCGTCGGCTTGGAAATCGGCGCAGATGACTATGTCGTAAAGCCGTTTACGCCTCGTGAATTGACGGCGCGGATTCGTGCCATTCTTCGGCGAACGGAACACAGCCCACGAACCGCGCAGCCGCCCGCCGCGCCGGTGTTCGCGGTGGACGATGAACGTTGCGAGATCCGCTACCACGGCACGCCTCTCCAGCTCTCGCGCTATGAATTCCGTCTGCTCAAAGTGCTGATTCAAAAGCCGGGACGCGTTTACTCGCGCGACCAGCTGATGGAGCTCGTGTGGGAGGAACCGGACACCGCGCTCGACCGGACAGTCGACGCGCACATCAAAACGCTTCGCGCGAAGCTCCGCGCCATCCGCGACGACGAGGATCCTATTCGCACCCATCGCGGACTCGGATATTCGCTGAAGGAATGACGGCATGAGCATCCGCGCGCGCATCGTTCTTACGCATCTGCTAATCGTCGGGATCGGCTTCTTCTATCTCGTGAAGAAGATCACCGACGCGCAGGAGATAAAGCCGCGCTACATGCAGTCCGTCGAAGAGCCGATGGTCGATACCGCGCGCCTGCTCGCGGCGTTGCTCGAGCGCAATGTGACCGATGGACGCATCGATCTCTCCGGATTCCGCGAGGCGTTCGACAAGGTCCGTTCGCGCCCGTTCAGCGCGCGGATTTACAGTCGCGAGAAAACGACCGTCGACGTGAATGTCTATGTCACGGACGCAAATGGCGTCGTCATTTTCGATTCGGACAGCGGACGCGCCGAAGGGAAGGACTATTCGCGGGAGAACGATGTTTACCTGACGCTGCGCGGGAAATACGGCGCGCGTTCCACGAAGAGCGATCCGCACGATCCGACCTCATCGGTGTTGTTCGTGGCCGCGCCGATCATGAGCGGCGACGCGATGGCTGGGGTCGTCAGCGTCTCGAAGCCGCAGAAAAGCATGGCCGCGTTCATGCAGGAGACGCGGCGCAACATCTTCATCATGGGGGCGATCGCCGCGGCCGCCGTGGTCCTCGTAGGCACTGCGCTATCGATGTGGATCACGCGACCAATCCAACGCCTGACCGCCTATGCGCGAGCGGTCCGCGACGGACGCCGGGTGCCGCTGCCGAAGCTCGGCAGCTCGGAGATTGGGTCGTTAGGCCGCGCCTTCGAGGACATGCGTGATGCGCTCGACGGTCGCAAATACATCGAGAACTACGTGCAGACACTCACGCACGAAATCAAAAGCCCGGTCGCCGCCATTCGTGGAGCGGCTGAGCTGTTGCACGAAGAGATGCCGGCTGAGCAGCGGGACAAGTTTCTCGGCAACATCGAATCCGAAACCGCTCGCATTCAGGAGATCGTCGATCGCCTGCTGCTCCTCTCGGCGGTCGAAGCGAAGCGCGCGCTCGACGAACAAAAGCCATTGGACCTGCGCGGACCGGTGCAGCGGGCCGGCGCAAGCATCGCGGCACAGGCAGCAGCCAAGGACCTCAGCGTGGAGACAACACTACCGACCGAGCCGTGCATCGTCTCGGCGGATGAATTCCTGATTGAGAAGGCGATTCTGAATCTGCTGCAAAATGCGATCGCCTTCGCACCCCGCGGTGGAATTGTGAGCGCATCTCTCCAGCAGCAGAACGGCTCGTGCGAGCTGCGTGTCGAGGATAACGGCCCGGGCATTCCGGATTATGCGCAACCGCGCGTTTTCGAGCGGTTCTTCTCGCTGCCACGGCCGGACACCGGGAAGAAAAGCTCGGGCCTCGGGCTCGCTTTTGTGCGCGAAGTGGCATCGCTGCATCGGGGTTTCGTCGAGCTGAAGAACCGGCCGGACGGCGGCGCGGTTGCAGCGTTGCAGTTGCCGATCTCGAGCGCGCACAGCTCAGGGTAGGGACAGCGCGTTGCGCTGTCCGAAGCGCGTGGCCACGCGCTACGTAAACGCTGCCGTTAGACGTTTCCACGCGCCTTGGATGCCGCAGCGCGGCGTCCCTACCATTTCACCGCGAATTCACGGTGACTTCAAAGTCTCTTCACATCCCCAAGCCACGCTTCGGGAATGACAACAGCAGCACCTTCCCTCGAGCCCACGCGCAGCCCACGCGAGAATATCGCCGCGATCGCAGCTGCGCTCCTCGTCATCAGCGGCGATTATTTGTTTTGGGAGCACGACCCGGGTGTATCGGTCGGCATCTTTGCGGCGCTCGCGGTGGCCGCGCTCATCGTCGCGCATGGGACCGCGATAAACTGGCGCATCTCGATCGCCGGTGGGCTGCTCCTGGCTTCCGCGGTTCAGACCGGCATCGAATTGTCGCTAAGCAATCTGATTGTCCTCGGCGCGTTGGGCACCGTCGCTCTTGGAGAGACGGCGTTCGCCACCTCGCATGCGG
>DATHXZ010000455.1:0-7743 GCA_035459405.1 Chthoniobacterales bacterium | reverse complement strand
GCAGGAGCTGCCCGAGGTGAAGCGCCTTGATCTCGCGGAAGTCGTGCTGACGCTGAAGGCGAGCGGGATCGATGACATCGCGGAGTTTCGGTGGCTCGAGCCGCCGGACGCGCGCGCGCTCGCGCGCGCGGAGCAGTTGCTCGCGGACCTCGGCGCTCTCTCCGGGCCGGCGAAGACAATCACCGATCTCGGGCGGCGGATGCTCCCATTTCCTGTTCACCCTCGTTATGCCCGCATGCTGCTGGCCGCGCAGGAGCACAAATGTGTCCGCGCGATCGCGTTGATCGCCGCGGTGACCCAAGGACGCGGCTTGCTCCGCCGCGCAGAAGGCAAACAGGCACGGGAGGATCGGGACGACTTGTTAGGCTCGGATGATGATTCCGACCTGTTCATCGTGACGCGCGCCTTCCGGTTTGCGGAGAAGAACAACTTCGATCCGAAGCGCTGCGCCCGGCTCTCCGTCAATGCCGGTGCTGCTCGCGAGGCCGCGCAGCTTTGGGAGCAGTTCATCGCCATCGCGCGTGACGAAGGCCTCGACGTCGACGAGCGCGAGGCGGAGCCCGGCGCGATCCAGCGATGCATGCTCGCGGGATTTCCAGATCAGGTCGCGGTGCGGTTGGATCAAGGAACGCTGCGCTGCGCACTCGTGCACGCGCGCCGCGGAGTGCTGGCGCGAGAGAGTGTGGTGCATCGCGCGCCGCTGCTCGTCGCCTCAGAGATTCGCGAGATCGAGAGCAGCGACAAAGAGCGGCAGGTCTTGCTCACGCTGGCGACCCGGATCGAAGAGGGCTGGCTGCGCGAACTGTTCCGGGAAGCGTTCAGCGAAGCGGTGGAAGTCACTTTCGACAGCGCGGCGCGGCGCGTTGTCGCACGTTCGCAGACGACGTTTCACGATCTCGTGCTGCGCAATGGACCTGCCGACGTTCCGGCCGGGGAGGCTGCTTCACTTCTGGCCGAGCAAGTGCTCGCGGGCACGTGTCCGCTCAAAAACTGGGACAACGCGATCGAGCAATGGATCGCGCGCGTCAATTGCGCGGCGGTCTGGTTCCCGGAACTCCAAATTCCGCCGATCACAGAGGCGGACAAGCGTCTGCTAGTCGAGCAAGTCTGCAGTGGCGCGCAAAGCTACAAGGAAATCAAAGATCGACCGGTCTGGCCGGTGGTGAAATCCTGGCTCCCGCCCCACCAGCAACACGCCATCGATCAACTCGCGCCTGAGCGCATCGAGCTGCCGAACGGCCGCAAGGCGAAGATCACATACAGCGACTCGGCGCCGCCGTTTGTCGCGGCGCGGATCCAGGATTTGTACGGCGTGCAGCGGAACCTGACGATCGGCCGCGCACGCGTGCCGCTCGTGATCCAGGTGCTCGCGCCGAATCACCGCCCGATCCAGATCACGTCAGATTTGGAGGGCTTCTGGCGCGACGCCTACCCGAAGATCAAGAAGGAGCTGCAGCGCAAGTATCCGAAGCACGAGTGGCGATGAGAACGGTGAACGGTGAACGGTGAACGGTGAACGGTGAATGACGTTCAGCTGGCTCTATTCACCTTTCACCGCTCATCCCGCGGCACAATTCCGGCTTTGTCTACGTTGGTCGCTCCCATTTTTCCGACTCGTGAACAAAGAACTCGTTGATGCGCTCCTCGCTGCGATGCTGGAGAGCGCGGACGGTGTCTCCGATCTGCTATTTGCGGTCGGCAAACCTCCGATGCTCGAGCAGCACGGCGGGCTCGAGGAATTCCCCATCGATGTGCCGGGCGGTGTTCTCGCCGAGGAGCAAATCGCGGAGATCGCCACCTGCCTGATGAACGGGCAGGAGCGCCTCGCCAACGATCTGGCGACACACGGCTCGTGCGATTGCAGCTACTCGGTGGAAGGCGTGGCGCGGTTCCGCGTCAACATCTTCCGGCAGAACGGTCACACCGCGATCGTGATGCGGAAACTGGCGACGAAAATCCCGACGCTCGAGGCGCTCGGTTTGCCTCCGATTTTCGGCGAGATGGTGAAGGAGAAGAACGGGATCATCTTCGTCACGGGCTCTACCGGCAGCGGCAAAACGACCACCCTCGCGGCGATGCTCAACGAGCTGAATCGCACGCAGCGGATTCACATTCTCACGCTCGAGGATCCGATCGAGTTCATGCATCCGCACCAGAAGGCGCTCTTCAACCAGCGCGAGCTAGGGAAGGATTTCTCGAGCTTTGCGGCTGGATTGCGTGCAGCGCTTCGGCAGGCGCCGAAAGCGATTCTCGTCGGCGAAATTCGCGACCGCGAGACGATGGAGATCGCGATGACCGCGTCGGAGACGGGGCACATCGTGTTCTCGACGATGCACACGATTAACGCCGGCCAGACGATCAACCGTATCCTCGGCATGTTCAGCAAAGACGAGGAGCAGCAGCTGCGGCAGCGGCTCGCCGATACGTTGCGCTATGTGGTGAGCCAGCGGCTGGTGAGCAAGATCGGCGGCGGCCGCCTGATGGTGAGCGAGATCATGGGCAGCAGCCTGCGCACGCGGGAGACGTTGCTCTACGGCGAACGCGAGAACAGCACCTTCCAGGAGATCATCGAGGCCGGTTCGACGATGGGCTGGCACAGCTTCGACCAATCGCTGCTCAATGCCTACAAAGAGGACCTCATCACCGACGAAACGGCGCTCATCTTCTGCCAGCACAAGAACAAGATGCGACGCGACATCGACATGCTGCAGAAGCTGCGCAGTCAGCTACATGACGAGCCATCAGGGCTGCGCATGGATGTGGCTTCGAAGTAACAGATTTCCGACACGACCACATTTCCTCAAACCGAATGAACGAGTCCGAGAACAGACCTGACGATTGCAAAACTGACGACGCCGCACAGGCGACCGATGGGGCCGAGCGGGAGCACGACGCAAACCGCGCATTTCGCGCCGACCTGAACCACAAACTGCGGACCCCGCTGAACGCCATTCTGGGATACGCCGAGCTGCTGGCGCTGCAGCCGCGCGGCAACGACAAGGATGCCGACGTCCAGCAGATCCTGCGGTCCGCGCGCGAGCTGCTGGCGGTGATCGAGCGGGAGCTTGGCGACAAGGAGGGACCGAACGAGCGCGCTGCTGAACCGGCGGCACCGACCCGCGAGTGCGACGTCCTTTACATCGAAGATGACCCGGTGAACTTCACGCTGGTCGAGCGCATTCTCGAGTACCGCCCGGCGGTAACCGTGTTACACGCACCGCAGGGCAGGCGCGGCCTAGAGATGGCGGCAGCGCTCGTGCCGAAGCTCATCCTGCTCGATCTCAATCTGCCGGATATGAACGGCTCGGAAGTGCTGCAGCGACTCCAGCAGAAGCCTTCCACGGCAGCGATTCCTGTTGTGATCCTGAGCGCGAATGCGACGCCGAGCCAGATCGAGCGGCTGTTGACGGCCGGCGCCAGGAATTACCTGACGAAGCCGTTCAACATCGACCCGTTTCTCGCGGTGGTGGACGAATTTACTTCTGCTTAATCTCGCGCGGGCGCGCGGCTCGAGCGGCTTCCAAAAGAAGTTTCCCGCTTGTGTGACCAGCTGCCTTGTTCGGGCTCGATTAAGCAGCGAGGGAGCGGCGGTATAATACCGCCGTTCCACGAGTAGATGCCGCCGCGCATGCCGCGGTCGTAGTCGCGCGGACCGGCGACGCCGAGACGGTACCATGTGGCACGCACCGCGGGACGCGCCCGGTCCCAGGGGATCGCAGGATTCGCGTCGTTCTTTTCGTAATCACGGGCCACGTCGGCCTCGATCTCTTGATACTGCCTGCCGGCTTATTTGATCGCTCCTTCGATGCCCGTTCGATAGGCGGGGCGGTAGTGCTCAAATGCCGGTTCCTGATCGGCACAATCCTGCTGTAGTGATGCTCGGGTTAGTAGTCCTCTTCGTGCGTGCGGTTGATGGCTTCGGCGACGCCTTTACCGCTGTATGCTCCAGCCACTCCGCCGACGACCGCGCCGATGGCAGCGCCGGCCGGTCCACCAACCGCTGCGCCCGCCAACCGCCGCCGGCAGCGCCGACTCCAGTGCCGATCGGGTGCGAACCGTCCTCGTGCGTGATCGGGTCAGGATTCGTGTTTTCCTCGTTTGATTGCTGTTCGTTCATCGGGGTGCTCCTTCGTTGCAATTTATATCATTTATATTTTCGTGCGGGGCGCGGAGACCGGCTGCCGATTGGCGGCAATCGAGAGGCGCAGAAGCGCGCCCAATTACGAATCCGACAGTATGATTAATCCGAATGGTGAAGGTTCGAACAACCCGCCGGGCGGCTCGGTGAACCCGGGCGGGCAACCAGTTTCCGATAGCAACGCAGGCGGCGCGCAGAGCTCGATGGGCGATGTTGGTCACACCGGCGGTAGGCTCCAGGACATGACGGGGCGGATGTCGACTGCGGCAAGCGGCGCGTGGCGCCAGACGGTGCAGTCCGCCGGGACGGCTCGTGAGCGCACCGAATTTTACCTGCGCGAGAACCCGGTGCCGACGGTGATCGGCGCGCTGGCCATTGGTCTCGCGATCGGGCTCGCTATTCGCTACTCGTCCGAGACGGCGAAGGAAGAGAAGGAACTGAAGACGTCGCTCGGCGATTTAAATCTTGGCGCTCTCTCGCTGCCGTTTCTGTGGCCGTTCTTCAAGCAGGTGCAGCGTCGCTACGAGGATACTGCCGAGGTGGTGAAGGACGGCGTCCGCACGGGTGTCGATCGAGTGAAAGACGTCGATGTCGATCGCTATGTGAAGCCGCTGCGGAAGAAGTGGCGTTCCTGGACCAACTAGGGCGACGCCACCTCTTGTAGGCCGGGCGCTTCGCCTGGCCAGTCGCAGTCTGGCCGTGGGCAACCGAAGCGGTCGCCCTACAATCACGGACGTCGCGTTGGGGCGAGACCCGCCGGCCGAAATTCGCCGATTGAACCACCGCCGCTTTGGCGGAAAATACCGGCTCAATGGCGACTCCTTCGGCCGGCCGGCCAGGCTGGCAGCGTAATTCGTTCTTCCACTTCTTCGCCTCAGTGAAGCTGGCAGTCGTGCTGCTGGCTGTGATCATCATCGCGAGCATCGCGGGCACGATCTGGGAATCGAGCTTCGATGCGAAGGTGGCACGCGCCTACGTTTACGGCGCGCCGTGGTTCAACATCTGGCTGATGTTCCTCGCGACGAACCTCGCCGTCTCGGCGCTCTCGCGCTGGCCATGGAAGCAGCACCACGTCGCCTTTCTTGTCACACATCTCGGCATCATCACGCTGCTGGTCGGCTCGTTGATCGGCCGGATCTGGGGGATCGAAGGCACCATTACGCTGTTCAAAGGCGAGCCACCGAGCAATCGTCTGCTCGTTGATGAGCGACAGCTTCGCGTTCGCGACACTGACGGCATGATCAAGGGCTACCGGGCGGAGTTCATCAATCGCCCCCCAACGCCGGAACGCCCGTGGGATCTCGGTCCGCTCGCATCGGGTGCGCGGCTCAGCATTGTCGAGCACGCGCCTGCGGTGGAAGGGAAGTTGAATCCGAAGCCGCTGAATGAAGGTGGCACCCCGGCGGTGCATTTTGCCGTCACGACGGCGATGATGGGGCAGCGGCTCGAGAATTGGCTCCTCGCGGACGACGATCACGAGGGGCACGGCACATTCAACATGGGCCTCGCGACCATCGACCTGAAGCGCGGCAGCGCGCCGACGATTCAGTCGGGCGGACTACCCGCTGCCGGCGAGGTCGACATCGAGGAGTCGATCTTCGCCTTCACGAAAGCGCCGGATCAGCAGGTGAACCGCGTCGCACGCGGCGGCAGCACGGGCGCGAAGGTTCTTTTGTCGCAGGCGGAAGGCGCGGGCAAAGGGTCGGTCGCCATCACGATCGGGGACAAGAACTGGACGCACGATGTGGCGGCGAACCTCGGCCGCGACACACTCCTCGAGGGGAGCGGATTCACGATGCGCCTCGAGACCTACTGGCCAGACTTCCGCATCGAGGGTGGCAAGCCGGTTTCTGTATCCGAGCAGCCCAACAACCCTGCTGTCGTGGTCACTTTGCGCGGCCGGGGCATTCCCGTCGCCCCTGCGAACTCAGATACACACAGCGCCCCTGGCGCGCAGGCGCAGAGCGTCCCGAATCAACTCACGCTCTTCATCGCCGACGATGGCGCAATCACCTACGACCTGACGTCGCGCACTGCCGGCCGCTCCACCGGCAGGCTCGACCTGAACGCGCCCCTCCCGACCGGCTGGGCAGACTGGCAGCTCACCATTGACCGCGTCATGCCGCACGCCGAGCACTGGATGGAATTCAGTCCGGCTCCCGCGCGGAGCACGAGCGCGAACCTGCCGGACGGCATTCGCCTGCGCGTGCAGCAAGGCACCGAGACTGTCGAGCAATGGGTGCCATCCGGCTGGCAGATCATGATCCCAACGCAGGCGCAGCCGCTCCAGGTCACCTATGGCTTTCGTCAGCAGCAACTCCCGATCGCCATCGAGCTGCTCGATTTTGAAGTGCAGCGCAATGAAGGCAGCGACAGCCCGGCCGGCTTCAAGAGCACCGTGCGCGTAACAGATCGCGAAGGCCAGAGCGCGACCGGCCAATGCTGGATGAACAACCCCTTCAGCTACCCGGGCCAATGGTGGCGCACCTGGACGGGGCTCACCTACAAAATGTCACAGGCGTCCTGGAACCCGGAGAATCTCGGCCAGAGCACGATCCAGATCCTGCGCGATCCGGGTTGGCTGCTGAAATGGGTTGGCTCTCTGCTCGTTTGCGCCGGCATCTATATGTTGTTTTATACGAAGAAGTTTCGGCGGCGGTCAGCTTCATCAGCAAAGCAGCCCGCGGCGCCGGAACCGTCTGAGAAGCCGGAGCTCGTCGGGGCAGGAAGCTGATGTGTGCGCAAATGCCTCACGACCGTTCGCCCGCCGCTCCTGTAGCGGCGATCGCAGACCGCCGCTACACGAGCAGAAGCGTCTTCGCATTGATCGCGTCAGCACTGCTGCTCGGCGGCTGCGGATCGAACGAAACGCCAGCGCAGGCAGCGGAGAGAAACTCGCGCGAAGCGGCAAGGCGGCTCGACAAGGAGGCGAAAAAAGCAAAGGTGGCGCGCGCATCCGGCTGGGGCCATTTCTCCGGACCAGTCGAGACGCGGTGGGAGAACGACGGCGTCACGATGGTGCTGTTGAACGAGCTTCGTTACACCGATCCTTACGGTCAGGTCTGGGTCGCGCCCGTTGGCTCGAAGGTCAACGGCGCATCGATTCCGCGGGCGTTCTGGAGCATCATCGGCGGACCGTTCGAAGGGAAATACCGCAACGCATCCGTGTTGCACGACGTCGCGTACGAGGAACAGAAGGTCTCCCCGCAGGAGGCCGACCTGATGTTCTACAATGCCATGCGCTGTGCGGGGGTGGGCGCGACGACAGCGAAGACGATGTATTACGTGTTGCTCCGCCATGGGCGCCACTGGAAACACCGCCAGGCGCTCCCCTCCAATCAACCACCGAACCGGCCGAGCGCCGTCGCGCCGGCCGACATAGACGAGATCCAGAAGTGGATTCGCGCTAACGATCCGAAGCTCGACGAGATTCAGGCTCGCGCGGGCGAGGGTGGGGAGTGATCGCTCGCGCTCAGCGGAGCAAGTGCGCCTGCGAAATGCGAGCGTTGCTCGCGCTGCAGGATGCGCCGTTGGCGACGCCTGAGCACCGCCGATGGTTGGAGGGATTCCAGCCTTCCCGGTTGGGCAGCACGGCGGCGAGCATT
>DATHXZ010000454.1:0-3617 GCA_035459405.1 Chthoniobacterales bacterium | reverse complement strand
CTACCGCGCGCTGAATTGTTCGTGCGCGCGGATCGACTGCTCGAACGCGGCGCGCTCGTCGTGCGGCAACTCACCAGGAAACTTCGCGCCGGAGCGGTTCCATCGTTCGAGCCACGCGGATGCGAGCAGTTCGTTGCGATCGCGCCAGCGCGCTTGGTAGGCTACCGGAGTGAATGCCATCGTGGTCTCCTCCTTAGCCCCCATCCTGCGACCCTGCGCGACGTAAAATCCGGCGGCGAGGAGCGCGACGCGAACGGAGGTTGAGCACGTGTAGGTGAAGATCTCTACTGCACGTCCTTCGCACGCCGCAAAGAGCCGCCGAAACGTGTCCAGCGTCCACGCGTCTGCCGACGTCTTGCTGGAGAACATGTCGTAGAAGATCAGGTCCGGCGGTGATGGTGCGTCTTCGATCGTGGCGGGGAAATCCCCACGCACCAGCAGCCACTCGAGTCCGGCGTGTCGCTTGGAGCGCCAGTCGCCGTGCTCGACGATCGCGGGAGGTCCGGCGTGCCGAAGATACGGGAAGAGGTTGTTGTGGATGAGCGCGAGCTTCAGCGAATCGAGGTCGTTCTCGAAGCTGATGATGCGCATCGGCCGCACCGGCCCGGCGGTCGCTTCGCGCTCGTAGCAGTGAATCGCCGCCATCGCATTCGCGGCCGCGCCGAGGCGAACGTCCCAGATGACGAGCGGCTCGGCATCGTCTTCGCGCAGGCGTTCGCTCAAGCGCGACTGCTCTATGTATAGCTGCCGCGCTTCGTCCATCGGCGGCGTGCGCATGTGCATGATCTCGCCGGACGAGATCTGCCGGATGCTGCCGAAGCCTTCACGCGCGATGTGCACCTCATAGTCGCCAAGCTGCGTCGGCCGCTTCTTCTTCGGCTTTGATTGGGTGATCGGATTATCGAGATCGGGCTCGTGCAGGAATGCGCGCTTGTCGCGATACAGCTCGGCGAAACGATCCGCGAGAATGCTCGCGCGAATCTCGCGCATCAGCTGGTGATAGAAGTAGATGTTGTGCTGGCCGAGCAATTGCCAGCCGAGCGTCTCCGCGCTTTTCGTGAGGTGATGCAGATACGCGCGCGAGTAGCGGGCGCACGTCGGGCACGGGCACTCCGGATCGAGTTTCTCGGCGGAAGCCTTGTAGACGCCGCGCCGCATCTGCAGATAGCCGCGCGAGGTGAAAACGCCGCCACGCTGTGCGACCTGCGTCGGGATGATGCAGTCGAACATGTCGAGGCCGCGATGCACGGCTTCGAGGATGTCGAGCGGCGTGCCGACTCCCATGAGATAACGCGGCTTGTCGGCCGGCAGCAGCTCCGCCGTGAGCTCGCAAACCTCCTCGCGCTCGTTCTTCGTCTCGCCGACTGCGAGGCCGCCGATCGCATAGCCATCGAACGGCATCTCGACCAGCCGCGCCGCGCTTTCCCGTCGCAACTCCGGCAAGAGCGCGCCCTGCACGATCGAGAACATTGACTGCGGCGAATCCCCGCGCGCCGCCAGGCTAGGCGCCGCCCACCGATGCGTCACTTCCATCGCTGCTCGCACCGTGCCTTCGTCGGCCGTCGACGCGACGCACTGGTCGAGAGCCATCATGATGTCGCTGCCGATCGCGACCTGCGTCTCGATGCTCAGCTCGGGGCTGAGCAGGATGGTGCGTCCGTCGAGGTAGCTCTGAAACACGGCGCCCGCTTCGCTCATCAAGCGCGAGTGCGGCAGCGAGAAGATCTGGAACCCGCCGGAGTCGGTCAGCACCGAGCGCTCCCAGCTCATGAACTTGTGAATGCCACCGAGCTTCCGGAACACCTCCGCACCGGGCCGGAGCAGCAGATGATACGTGTTCGCGAGCAGCATCTGCGAGCCAGCGTCTTCCAGTGTTTGCGTCCGCTGCGCCTTCACCGTCGCATTCGTGCCGACAGGCATGAACACCGGCGTCTGCACCTTGTTATGCAACGTCCGGAACGTCGCCGCCCGCGCGCGTGATCCTGTCGCCTGCGCGTCCAGCCGGAAGTGTAAGCGAGAAGACGATGATATGAGGGACATGCTGAATCAACGCAGAGGACGCAGAGCCGCGAGAACTGCAGAAATCTGTGCGTGCTCTGCGCCTCTGGGGTAAAGCCTACACGAGATTACCGTCCATGACCTCGCGCAGCGCGCGTTGCAGCTGCGGGAAGTCGACCGGCTTGGTCAGGTGCGTGCTGAACCCCGCTTGCCGCGACCGGGCGATGTCTTCCTCCATCCCGTAGCCGCTCAGTGCGATGCCACGAAGCTGGTGCCGCGCGCGCAGGATCTCCATCAGCTCATTACCGGTGCCGTCCGGGAGACCGAGGTCAGATATCACGAGATCGAACTCGCCTTCTTTCGCGGCCGCAAGCGCATCGCCCAGTGTGCCTGCCGTGACCACGCTGTGACCGGCGCGCGTGAGCAACCGCGAGAGCACTTGCAGCGTCGATTCGTGATCTTCGACGACGAGGAGGCGCAGGCTGCCCGGCGGACGCATCGGGTGCTCGCCGAGCTCGCTGCCGTGCGTGAGCCATTCAGTCGAGTGCGCGTCTGTATCGGACATGCCCTGCGGTGGCTCCGTCGCTCCAGGGAACTCAACGATGAAACTCGCTCCGCGATTTCGCCCAGCGCTCCGCGCGAAGATCGTGCCGCCATGCAGATCGGCGATTGCGCGTGCGATCGCCAACCCAAGCCCGAGCCCTCCGAAACGATGCTCACCGCCGCCTTGCTCGAACGGCAGGAATATTTTCTCCAGCTCGTCGGCGTCGATGCCAACGCCAGAGTCCGCCACTTCGACGCGTAGCCGGTCTTCGTCGTCTGCGGTTCGGATCGCGATGCTGCCGCCGCGCGGTGTGAATTTCACCGCATTGCGCAGGAGGTTCCAGACGAGCTGCTGGAATCGCGCTGGATCGACGGTGAGTCCGCTGTGTTGCGCACGGAAGTCGCGCTGCAACGAAATGCCTTTCGCATGGGCATCGTCGCGCACGATTGCGACCGCGAGGCTGATGAGGGAATGCGCGTCGCACTGTTCGGAACGCAGCTGCAGCTGGCCGCGAGCGATGCGAGTCAGATCGAGCAAGTCGTCGATCAGCCGCGCCTCGAGCGAGATGTTGCGCTCCATCATTCTGAGCTGCTCGCGTACGTCTCCGGGCAGGCGCGCGTCTTCGCGCAGCGCGGCGGCTGTCATCAGCACCGGCGTCAGTGGCGTGCGCAGTTCGTGGGAGAGCGCGGCGAGGAAATCATCCTTCGCGCGGTTCGCACGCTCGGCGGCGCCTTGCGCCGTCTTGAGTTCGTGAATGTCAGTGTTCGTGCCGAACCATTTGGTGATGCGGGCCTCGGCATCGCGCATCGCTTGCGCGCGGACGAGGAACCAGCGGTACTCCCCATCGTGCCGCCGCAATCGGAATTCCACTTCGTAGTGCGCGCCGGTCGCGAGCGCCTGGTTCCATTGCATCAGTGCCGGCGGCAGATCATCGGGATGAACGAACTGAGCCCAACGATCTCCCACCACCTCGGTCTCAACGTCGACGCCGAAATAGCGTCCGCACTCCTGGTTTGCGAAATCCAGCAGTCCGGCGAGATCAGCTGTCCACACCTGCAGCGACACGACCTTCGCC
>DATHXZ010000453.1:0-1947 GCA_035459405.1 Chthoniobacterales bacterium | reverse complement strand
TTTGCGTGCGCCGCGGCACACCGTGCCTCCACAAACGGCGCCGGCGTGGCTTTCGCTCCATCTTCAGAGTGATGCTGCGTGGGCGCTCGTGCGGGAAGATGGCGCGCTCGAATTGCCTGACGCCGAAGGCGCATCCGCACTGGCCTACTCAGCCTTGCTCGGTCTCCATGTTCTTCCCGATCGACCGCAACCCCGCTATTACGACGATGAAGACGACGATGAATCTGACGACTGATCCCTGGATTCCGGTGATATCCGAAAGCGGCGCGCTACGATTGCTCTCGCTGCGCGATGTATTCGCCACGGCACAGGAGATTCGCGATCTCACCGCAAAGCCGCATGAGAAAATAGCGCTCCTGCGACTGCTCATCTGCATCACGCAAGCCGCGCTTGATGGACCAGAGGACGAGGCGGATTGGGAAAACTGTCGCGACGCGATCCAGCCAAAGACGCGAGCTTACCTCGGCCAGTGGGAAAAGGCGTTCGAGCTGTTCGGCGATGGGCCGCGCTTTCTGCAGGTGCCGGGGTTGAAGCCAGGAAAGGAAGATGGGGAAGGCAATCCAGCGACAAAGCTCGACCTGACGCTCGCTTCGGGAAACAACGCTTCAATTTTCGACAATGCAGCAGGCAACGCGCGTCCGGTGAATCCGGCACGGCTCGCGCTCACGCTGCTGACTTTTCAATGCTTCGCCCCCGGCGGCCGGATCGGCGTAGCGAAGTGGAACGACGCCGACACAACCGGCAAAGGGTCCTCGAATCATGCGCCCTGCATCCCGTCCGGAATGCTCCACACCTTCCTTCAAGGCGTCAGCCTGCTTGAAACGCTGCACCTCAACCTCCTGAACAAACAGGAAGTGGCCGACCAGCAGATGAGTGGCTGGGGACGACCGGTATGGGAAATGCCGATCACGAGCGCGACCGACAAGGCGGCGATCGGTAATGCAACTAGCACGTATCTCGGCCGCCTCGTGCCGCTGAGCCGAGCGGTGCGGCTGCATCCTGATGGTCTCGAGATCGTGCTCGCGAATGGACTCGATTACCCGCTCTATCCCATCTTCCGCGAACCCGCGGCGACGGTGGTTCCACGCAAGGAAGAGCCCGGCATACTTGGCGTTTCTCTCGGGCGCAGCATTTGGCGGCAGCTTTCCGCCATTACGGTGAAGCGCTTCTCCAACAAAGATCCAATGTCAGGTCCGCTGGCGCTGAAAAATCTCGCCGAGGGCCGCGGCGCGACTTTGTGGATCGGCGCGCTCGCGACCGATAAGGCGAAGATCGAAGACGTGGTCGAAGCCGCCTACGATGTGCCCGCCGCAATGTTCCGCGACGCGGGGCGCAAGCTCTACGAAGAAGGAATCGCGCTCACGGAATCGTGGCAGGACGCGCTGGCCAAGAGCATCAAGGCGTACGCTGGGACATTGAAGCTGGAGCCGCCGCCGTACGATCGCGCCCGGCAGCATTTCTGGACCGGGATCGAGCAGCATGTGCCAGAGCTTCTGAAACTGGCGGGCGCACCGGACGCTGCCGGTGATTTGAAGGAAAGCGAGTGGGGCAGGGGAGCAAAGCGCGCCGCGCATGAGGCGTATGAATTCGCCTGCGCGCATCAATCGCCGCGGCAGATCGAAGCTTATGCCATCGGCCGGCAGCAACTTTTTCTCCCGAAGCCGAAAGATGCCTCCACCGCCCAAACGAAATCCACCCGCATCAAACAACGCTCATGAACAACTCCACCAACACACCAACCACCCGGGCCGGCCGATTCCTGACGGCGCTGCGAAAAGTGCAGAGTGATCGCGGCAAGATGGCGGCTCTCCGCCGCGCCTCCAGCCCGAGCACGATTCGGCAGGCCTGGCCCATCATTCACAGTCTCGGCGAGGATCTGCGTAACCACGCCGCCTGCACGATTGCCGCGCTTTTCGCCGAACATCCGATCGAAGATACCGACGGACC
>DATHXZ010000452.1:0-2369 GCA_035459405.1 Chthoniobacterales bacterium | reverse complement strand
GAGCGTCGTGCCTGCCTGGCCGAGGGTGAGATAGACAAGCCCGACATCCAGCAGCGCATCGAGGCGATCGGCGACTGCGGGCACGGCACGGAAGAATCGCGCCGCTTCATCCACGGTGAGATTCAGCACGTCGGCGATGTTCTTGCCCTTGTAGGTGATTTCGAGCGTCTCGCGATTGTAGCGCTGGCCGCGGCAGACTTCGCACTCGACGTACACGTCCGGCAGGAAGTGCATCTCGATCTTGATCAGCCCGCCGCCTTCGCAATTCTCGCAGCGCCCGCCTTTCACATTGAAGCTGAACCGCCCCGCATCGTAGCCGCGCACGCGCGCCATCGGCAGCTGGCTGAACAACTCGCGAATCGGCGTGAATGCGCCGGTGTAGGTAATCGGGTTCGAGCGTGGCGTGCGGCCGATCGCTGACTGGTCGATCACGATTGCTTTGTCGAGCTGGTCGAGCCCGTGCAAACCCGCGTGGGTGCCCGGCCGATCCTTCGAGTTGTAGAAGTAGCGGAACAACGCGCGACGCAGCGTGTCGTCCACCAAGGTCGATTTTCCGCTGCCCGACACTCCAGTCACGCACGTGAAGCAGCCGAGTGGAAACGCAGCCGCGACGTTCTTTAGGTTGTTCTCGCTCGCTCCGCGCAATGTGATCCAGCCATCCGAGCTGCCGACGACTTTTGATCGTGGCGCAACGCGACGCTTCGGCACCTCGATGCGCGCGCGGCCGGAAAGGTAATCTGCGGTCGGCGAATTCTTCGCCCGCAGCACTTGCTCGAGCGTGCCTTCCGCCACGAGCTCGCCGCCGCGCGGACCGGCGCCAGGTCCGAGATCGAGGATGTGATCGGCAGCGCGGATCGTGTCCTCGTCGTGTTCGACCACGATGACTGAATTGCCGAGATCGCGCAGGCGGCGCAGCGTGCCGAGCAAGCGCGCATTATCGCGCTGATGCAATCCGATGCTCGGCTCGTCGAGCACATAAAGAACGCCCGCGAGTCCGCTGCCGATCTGCGTGGCGAGACGGATGCGTTGCGCTTCGCCGCCCGAGAGCGTGCCGCTCTCACGGTTAAGCGTGAGATATCCCAGCCCAACCTCGAGCAGGAACTGCAGGCGTGATTCGATCTCGCGAAGCACCTCGATCACGATATGCCTTTGTTGATCCGTGAGCGTCAGGCCCGCGATGTAGGCAGCGGCTACCTCGATGGTCAGCTCCGAGAACTCGTGGATGTTCAGCTCCTGTAGCCGTCGCCCCATGGGCGACGCACTTGCGACATTGCTCGCCTCCTCAGTGCTTCCCACAGGGAAGCGGCTACAGATCGTGACGGCGAGAATTTCGGGCTTCAGCCGTGCGCCTTTGCACGTGGAGCACGGCACGCGCGACATGAACGCGCGGATGCGATTGCGCGTCAGCTCGCTCTCCGTCTCCTCGTAAAGCCGGCGCATCTGCGGCACCAATCCTTCGAACGGACGCGCCATCTTCTCTGATTTGCCGTTGGTGCCGAAGCTCATCGGAATCGCTTCATCCCCGGTCCCGAAGTAGAGTGCCTGCTTGAAGTCCTCCGGCAGATCGGCGAACGGCACTTCCTCATCCACGCCGAAGTGCTTCACCAGTGCCCCTTGCAGCGTCTTGTAGTACACCTGCATTCGCTTGGTCCCGCGGCGCCACGGCACGATAGCACCCTCCGCGATCGATTTCGTCTGGTCGGAAACCATCAAGTCTGCATCCGGCACCAGCTCTGTCCCAAGTCCGTGGCAAACCGGACACGCCCCGAAGTGGCTGTTGAAGGAGAAGTGCTTCGGCGTCAGCTCGCCTAACGAGAAGTTGCTGTCGGGATTGCCGTAATTCGTCGAGTAGCGGGTTGCGATCCATTCATCCGCCGGCGGTTGTAGGGCGGCCGCTCCGGCTGCCCTGTCGCTACTGGGCAGGCGAGGCGCCCGCCCTGCAATTCGGTCCTGCTCGACGCTCGGGGTTTGCGGATCAGCTTGCCGCAAGACCACGATGCGATTGCCACCCCACTTGAGCGCCGTCTCAACTGAATCAGCCAGCCGCGTCCGAATGCCTTCGCGGATCACCAGCCGGTCGACGACCGCTTCGATGGTGTGCTTGCCGGTCTTCTTGAGGCGAATGGGCTCTGGCTGCCCCAGCTCCATGATCTCGCCATCAACCCGGACACGCACGAAGCCCTCGCGTTTCAGCTTCTCGATCACGTCGCGAAATTCGCCGGTCTCGTTCTGCACAATCGGCGCGAGGAGGATGATCTTCGAGTCGGCCGGGTAGGCGACAATTTGATCAACGATCTGCTGCGGGCTCTGCCGGTGAATCGCCTGGCCGGTCACCGGATCGTGCGGTTGGCCGACGGCCGAAAACAGCA
>DATHXZ010000451.1:0-1543 GCA_035459405.1 Chthoniobacterales bacterium | reverse complement strand
TTTTCGAGGGAATTCGCAGCGCAGCAAGCCACCAGGCGAGACGCCCAGTGGCCGCACAGCCGAGACGGCCGTGCTCCGTTCGCCTGCGATGCGGGTCGCGGTCGACAGAACTGGATGACGCTAGAAACAGACTCTTCCTGCCAAACAGGGTTAGGGTGAAGGCATTCGAATTTTGAAACCACTTCTGATGCGCAAAGCGACGGTCGAGCGCAAAACCAATGAGACCCAGATCACGGCCGCTCTGACAGTCGATGGCAGCGGGCGTTATGAGATCACGACCGGTATTCGGTTCTTCGATCACATGCTCGAGCTGTTCACGAAACACGGCGGCTTCGATCTAACGCTGCGCGCGACAGGCGATCTCGATGTGGACCAGCATCATACGGTCGAAGATGTCGGCATCGTGCTGGGCCAGCTAATCGATCAAGCATTGGGCGACCATGTCGGCATCAATCGAGCCGGATATTTCGTGCTGCCGATGGACGAAACGCTGGCCGTCGCGGCGATCGATCTCGGCGGACGCGTCGCCGTTGTCTGCGACGACCAGTTGACGGTCGATAAAGTAGGCGATCTACAGGCGGAGCTTGTGCCCGATTTCTTCCAAGGTTTCGCGCAGCACGCAAAAGCGAACGTGCACCTGAAGATCATGCATGGCCGCTCGAATCACCACAAAGTCGAGGCGCTCTTCAAATGCTTCTCGCGCGCGCTGCGCTACGCCTGCTCGACGGACGAACGCCTGAAGGATCAGTTGCCAAGCACGAAAGGCCTGCTGTGATCGCGGTGCTCGATTACGGCGCGGGAAACCTGCGCTCCGTGCAAAACACGCTGGAAGCCGTCGGCGCGGATTTTGAAATCGTGCGTGACGCCGTCGGCGTGCAGCGCGGCGAGAAGATCCTGCTGCCCGGCGTCGGCAATTTCGGCCAGATGATGCGCGCCCTCGACCAGCTAAGCGTGCGCGACACGCTCAAGGAGCGAATCGGCGCGGGCGTTCCGTTCCTTGGCATTTGCCTCGGTTTGCAGGCACTATTCGAGCGCAGCGCTGAGGCGCCGGATGCACAAGGGCTCGGCATCTTCGAGGGCTCGGTCGAGCGTTTCGGCGCCGGCGCGCGCGTGCCGCACATGGGCTGGAATACGGTCCGTTCCGTCAAACCGTCGCGGCTGCTCGACAGCGGACGCGAACCTTACGTCTACTTCGCAAATAGCTACTACGTGCCAGTCTGCGAAGCGACTTCCGCCACGTGCACCTACGGTGAGGCGTTCACTGCGGTGCTCGAATCCGGCAACGTCTTCGGCGTACAATTTCATCCCGAGAAATCCGGTGAAGTCGGCCTCGACATCGTCCGCCGTTTCGCGGCGCTCTGAGTGCCACCGCCAATGCTCGCGAAGCGCATTATTCCCTGCCTCGACGTGACCGACGGTCGCGTGGTCAAAGGCGTCAATTTCGTGAACCTGCGCGACGCTGGCGATCCGGTGGAGCTCGCGCAGCGGTATAACGAACAGCTCGCGGACGAACTCGTATTCCTCGATATCACCGCATCGAGTG
>DATHXZ010000450.1:0-3761 GCA_035459405.1 Chthoniobacterales bacterium | reverse complement strand
CCGATCATCGTCGATGCGTCACACGGCACCGGCAAAAACCATCTCGTCACGCCGCTGGCGCGCGCCGGCGTCGCGGTCGGCGCGGATGGTGTCATCATCGAGGTGCACAACGAACCGGACGCTGCGTTGTGCGACGCCGCGCAGGCACTGACGATCGGCGAATACGAGCAGATGGTGCGCGAGATTCACGCGATCCGCGATGTGCTGTCGCCGACTGCTGGCGTCGCAAGCAGCAGGTAGCCAACAGCATCTGGCGACACAACTTTCGACCTCGCCGACTGCCGGCAGGGACATCGCGCTGCGATGTCCGCGGGCGTGGCAGCGTGTTGACTGTGGAACGTCTCTACGCCAAGCCCCGCGCCTCGGACGCCGCAGCGCGGCGTCCCTACCGGAGCGGCGGTATAATACCGCCGTTCCTCGCGATCAGACCGAGAGAAAATTCGCGAGCAGCTTTTTGCCTTCCTCCGTTAAAATCGACTCCGGATGGAACTGCACGCCGTGCACAGGCAACTCGCGATGCTGCAAGCCCATGATTTCACCTTCGCTTGTCTCAGCCGTGATGCGCAGACATTCAGGAAGCGATTCCCGCCGCACCACCAGCGAGTGATAACGCGTGGCGGCGAATGGATTTGTCAGTCCCGCGAAAACGCCGCTGTCATGGTGCTCAATCGGTGAAGTCTTCCCATGCATCAGCCGCGGCGCACGGACCACCTCACCGCCAAACACCGAGCCGATGCACTGATGGCCAAGACACACGCCCAGAATCGGCGTCTCTCCGGCAAACCGACGGATGACTTCATTGCTAATTCCGGCGTTCTCCGGCCGCCCCGGACCGGGTGAAATGCAAATGCGTTCCGGATTGAGCGCAGCAATGTCATCGATCGAGAGTTCATCGTTTCGTTTCACGACGACATCGCAACCCAGCTCGCCGAAGTGCTGGACCAGGTTGTATGTGAACGAATCGTAGTTATCGATGATCAACAGCATGCGTCGCCTGCGTTGAGATTTCCGATGCGCGGCCAACCGCTTCGATCACCGCGCGCGCTTTGCTCACCGTCTCGCGATACTCCGCGGCGGCAACTGAATCGGCCACGATCCCGGCGCCCGCCTGCACATAAGCGCGTCCCTCTTTCAGCACAACGGAGCGCAGAGCGATGCAGCAATCGAGCGAGCCGTCGAAACCGAAGTAACCGACTGCACCCGCGTAGCAGCCGCGCTTCGTCCCTTCGAGTTCGCTGATGATCTGCATCGCGCGAACCTTCGGCGCGCCCGAGACGGTGCCGGCGGGGAAGGTGGCGCGCATCACGTCGAACGCGCTCTTCTCCGGCCGCAGACGCGCAGTGACATGCGACACGATGTGCATCACGTGGCTGTAACGCTCGATCACCATCTGCTCCGTCAGGCGAACGCTGCCGATCTCCGCGATGCGCCCGACATCGTTGCGCGCGAGATCGATCAACATCACGTGCTCCGCGCGTTCCTTCGCGTCGGCGAGTAGATCGCCGGCGTTTCGCTCGTCCTCTTCGGGCGTTTCGCCGCGTGGCCGCGTCCCGGCGATTGGACGGATCTGCACGAGGCCGCTGCTGACACGCACGTGCATCTCCGGTGAGCTGCCGACGAGTGAAAACCTGCCCGCGAACTTCAGGCAAAACATGTACGGCGAGGGATTCACCAGGCGAAGGCAGCGATAGAGATCGAGCGGGTCGCCGGCGTAGTCGGTCTCGAAACGCTGCGACAGCACAACCTGGAAAACGTCGCCCGCGCCGATGTATTCCTTCGCGAGCTCGACGAGCCGTTCGAACTCGCCGCGTGACAAATTGCTGCGCACCTCGGGCGCGGACGTTTTCCGGCCGGAATCGATCAACGGCAGATGCGCCGGCGTGGAAAGCATGCTCAAGACACGCTCGACCTGCTGCTGCGCGTCGTCGAAAACCTTCGCGGCGTCGCGTCCTTCGGTGAAGGCGTTCACCACCACTTTCAGCCGCCGAAAACGGTGATCGAAAATCAGCAGCGTACCCATGATCATGAAGATCATCTCAGGCAGACGCAGCTCATCACAGGACGGCAGCGGCACCTTCGGTTCCATGAATCGAACAGTGTCATAGCCGACGAAACCGACAGCGCCGCCCGCAAAGCGCGGCAGTTCCGGCCGCGAGACGAAGCGGTATCCGCCCATCAATTTCTGCAGCTCGCCGAGCGGATCGGCTGACGTCTCGAAGCTTTCATCACGCCCCTCGCAACCCACCGAGATCGTGCGGCCATCGCTTTGCAGCACGAGGCGCGGATCAATCCCAAGGAACGAAAATCTGCCGAACTCCTCGTTCTGCTCGGCGGATTCAAACAGGAACGAATCGCCGCGCCCGCTGATCTTGCGGAACGCGGAGACAGGTGTCTCTGCATCCGCCACCACATCGACGTAAACCGGAATGACGTTGCCGGTTTGCGCGGCGGCGATGAACTCCGCGCGCGAGGGGACGAACGTAAGCTCGTTCATAACGGCTGGCGCGACATCGCCGCGAGTCGGTCGAGATCCAACCGACCGGTATAGACCGCCATACCGACAGCCGCGTGGATGTCCATCTTCTGCAACGTTTCGAGCTCTTCGTACGTCGTAATGCCACCCGCCGCCGTGATCTCGTGCGACGTCGCCTCGCGCAGGCTGCGGAACCAATCGAGATCGGTGCCCTGCATCATTCCTTCCTTATCGACATACGTGCAGAGGAATCCGCCGCAGTACGGCTCGAACGCGCGGATGACATCCACGGCTGAAAGGTTGAGCGACTCGCGCCACCCTTTCACGACGATGCGTCCGTCTTTCGAATCGAGCGCGAGCAAAATGCCCTCGCGCGGCACCGCTGCATTCAGCTCCCGCAGGAACTGCTCGTCAGGCCCATCAGCAGCAAAAGCTGCGGTGCCGACGATCACCTTCTCCACGCCGAGTTCGAACAGCCGGCGTGCTTTTTCCGCAGTGCGAATGCCGCCGCCAACTCGCGTCCGCGCACGCGCTGCGATCCACTCGACGATCGCCTCGTTCGACCCGCGGCCGATCGCCGCGTCCAGATCGATCACCTGGATCACCGGGAATGCGGCGAATTTCGCGAGCATCGCTTCCGGGCTATCGCCCTCGAGCATCTTCTCGCGTCCTTGCACCAGCTGGACGACGGCGCCGTCCATGAGATCGATGCACGGGATGATCATGTCGTGAGCCGCCGCACGGGAATGCCGTGTCGCTCCAGGTGCTGCTTCAGGTCATCGACCGTGTAGGTGCCGTAGTGGAAGATCGATGCGGCCAGCGCCGCATCGGCTTCGCCCTCGTCGAACACGCGCACGAAATCCTCCGGCTTGCCGGCGCCGCCGGACGCGATCACGGGCAGGTTGATGGCCCGCGACACGGCGCGCGTGAGGCCGCAGTCGAACCCGCTCTGCACACCATCGCGGTCCATCGATGTGAGAAGGATTTCGCCCGCGCCAAGTTCTTCGCCGCGTTGCGCCCATTCGATCACGTCCAGGTTTTCATCGGTGCGACCCCCGCGCGTGAAGACGTTCCACTCGTTAGGCGCACGACGTCGCGCATCGATGGCCAGTACGACTGCCTGCGCTCCGAACTCGGCGCTCAAT
Source organism: Chthoniobacterales bacterium (assembly GCA_035459405.1). Lineage (GTDB taxonomy): Bacteria > Verrucomicrobiota > Verrucomicrobiia > Chthoniobacterales > UBA10450 > JACCTI01. The sequence goes on along the minus strand of DATHXZ010000450.1, from coordinate 143 downwards.
TCTGCGATCAGCTCCGGCCGCCGCACCGCTGCCGTGTTCACGCTCACCTTGTCCGCGCCCGCGAGCAGCACGCGCCGGGCATCCGCGACCGATCGAATCCCGCCGCCGACGGTCAGCGGGATGAACACCTCGCGCGCTGTGCG
>DATHXZ010000449.1:0-6618 GCA_035459405.1 Chthoniobacterales bacterium | reverse complement strand
GCCGTTGTACCCGCCGGCGGTGTGCGAGTAACCAAAGATGCCGCCAACGGCGGTCGCCTGCGGATTCGATTCGTGGCAATTGCCGTAAAGTTCCTGCTGGCAGAAGACGCATCGGCCGCAGGCGATGTTGAACGGGACGAGGACGTGATCGCCAACCTTGAGCTTCTGCACTTCCCCGCCGATCTGCTCGACGACGCCGGTGAACTCGTGGCCGAATGTCATCCCAGGGCGAGTGTCCGGGACGGAGCCGTTGTAAAGGTGCAGATCGGACCCGCAGATGCATGAACGCGTGACGCGCACGACCGCATCCTGCGGATGCAGGATTTCGGGCATCGGTTTCTGGTCGATGCGGACGCGCAGCGGTCCGCGGTAGTTCATGGCGAGCATCAGTTTTCGAAACGCCGTTCGCGATCGCGCTGGCCGTGCTCAGCAGGTCAGCGTGCGGGGTGTGAGGTTACGGCGAGAGAGAGGCGCGAGTTTTGCGGAAGCACACGGCCGGGGAGACGGTGCGCCACAGCACGAGCACGCTGTCCCTTCTTCGCAGCCTGCGATTGATACGGGCGGCGGCCGAGGAGTTCGAAGCCGAGACGACTCCAGAACTCCCGCGCGTCTGCTTCGCTCGGCACGACTCCAGTGCTCGTCGACGCTGAAATGCGCTTAGATGTTAAGCGATCCGACTCGACGACCAGTGATCGCGCAAGCAAGCAGGGCGAGTCCGAGCATCACGATCCCGTCAGCACGAAGCTGCCGCGGCGTTTTCTGCCGACACATTCCGGAGACGCTCGGATCGAGGCGCGACATTAGCGCGTGCTTACGCGTTACGGTAATGATCCGCGACGGGGTAAGTGCGCGCGACGAGCCCGAATGCCAGGGCGGCTGCAAACGCGAAGCCGGCGAAGAAGAACATCTGGAACGCGGTGACGCCGAAGCCGCTCGACTTAATGAAGTCGATGACGGCGGCGTTTTGCACGCCGGCATTGACGGCGAGCACCCACAGATTTCCGATTGTGACCGACAGACTCCAGAAGGCCATGATGACGCCCTTCATCGCCGGCGGCGCCTGGCTGTAGGCAAACTCCAGACCCGTCGCCGAGACGAGCACTTCGCCGAAGGTGAGGAGCGCATACGGCAGCACCTGCCAGGTAATTGAGAAGGGCGTGCCGCCATCGAGCACCACCTGCATCGCGCCGACCACGATCCACGAGAGGCCGGAGAATGCGATGCCTGCGGTCATGCGCCGCAGCGCGGTCATCTCGAAGCCGAGACGGTTGAGCGCCGGATAAAGCACGAGGTTGTTGAACGGAATCAGCAACATGACGAGCGCGGGGTTGAGCGCCTGCATTTGCGAGGATTGGAACCAGGTCGGCTTCGTCATCGCGTCCGCCTGTAAGACCCAGGTCGACGCTTTTTGGTCGAACAGCGACCAGAATGGTGTGACGAGCGCGAAGAGCACGAGCACACGCAAAACCGAGCGCACACCGGCAATGGCGTCGTCAGGATGTCGACCGCGCGCGGCATCGAGCTGTAGCCATACTCCGAGGCCGCCAAAAGCGATCACCGCCACGAGCGCCATGCACGCTGCTATGACGAAGCCGAACTTAGGAATCAGCAGCAATGACCCAACAGCTCCGAGCACGGCCGTAATGCCGAGGGCGCGACCGCGTGTGCCGGCAGCGAGTGCGGTGCGAGAGACGTTGAGGAACGAATGCGGATTCGGCGGGGCCGGCGGCACCATCACGTATTGCTTGCGGCCGAGCCACAGGATGACGGTCGCGATAAACATGAGCGCGCCGGGAATTCCAAACGCCACACTCGCGCCGTAGCTGCGCAGAAAGATCGGCATCAGGAGCGAGGCGAAGAATGAGCCGAAGTTGATGATCCAGTAGAAGGCGTCGAACACCACTTTAGCGCGGTGCTTGTTTCGCTGGTCGAACTGGTCGCCGACAAACGCGGAGACGCACGGTTTAATGCCGCCCGAGCCGAGCGCGATCAGTCCGAGGCCGCTGTAGAACCCGGTGCGATTATTTTCAAAAATCGCGAGGCAAGCGTGGCCAGCGCAGTAGACGAGGCTGAGCCAGAAGATGGTGTTGTATTTGCCGAAGAACCGATCGGCGAGCCAGCCGCCGAGCAGCGGAAAGAAGTAAACGCCGATCACGAAGGTGTGAAACACATCCTTGGCCGCGCGCGAGCGATCGCCTTCCGGCAGATACATGAGGAGCGATGTGACGAGGAACACCGTCAGGATGTTCCGCATGCCGTAGAAGCTGAAACGCTCGCAACCTTCGTTGCCGATGATGTAGCGGATCTGGCGCGGGATCCGCGCGTTCGGGTCCGGCAGCCGACCTTCGGCTGCCGCCAGCTCATTCATCGGGACTTCTTTCATCGTCCGCAGCGTGCGGCAGAACAGAGGTGCTGCGTAACCGCAAAGACGCGCAGCGTCACCCGCGCGCGCTCAGCCGAGCACGTCGGGACCTCCGGCGCGCGCGCAGCGGACCGGCCACTGCGGCGTCTAAAGCGAATAGACTCCGCCGGTGACACATTCGCACACGATCCCTCGCCGCCGAGGGAGCAGGATGCGGGGGTCAGTCCGTACTGCTGACACTCTCCTTCCTCATCAGATTGGAAACGTGTGTCCAAGTGCCCATTTCAAGCCGTCTCGCGATCCACTTCAAGCTCACCGCTGTCTCGTGTCGGAGACGCCGCGCCAACCGCAGCTTGATTGGATCGCTCTTACGCCGCCGTGCCAATTCGTCTTCCTGCCACCGCATCTCGGCTAACGCGGCTCTCACCATCCGCTCCGCCTTCTGCTCATCTGTTTCGGCACGTTCAATCCCGCGATGGTGCTCGCTCGGCGCCGCTTCGCAGCGATCCAGCAGCCGAGCAACGAAATCGTCCGCTCCAAAACGCCAGCCGCGCCGAATCATCGCCTCGTCAGGTCCTTGCGCGTCACGCCGCCGAGCCTCTGTTCTGCGACCAAATTCCAGGCGGCTGCGGCGACTTTCCCGATCGATCCCGTGCTCGCCCAACAGCCGATCACAGCGCAGCCACTTGGGCCGAAGCGTCGGCCTGAGATAGCTCAGGTAGCTGCTCCAACGGTAGCTTTCCAGTTTCTCGCCTTCAGCAACCATTCCCGCTCGCACCGGATTCAAGTGCACATAGTCGCAAACCGTGCGCAGGTAGTGACGGTCGCTTTCATCCACCAAGAGCGACTTGTAGCGGCCCGCAAAGAGATGGCCGCTGAACCGATGCCGCCGGTTGAACCGGATTGTGTAGGTGCCCAGGAGCCACTTCATTCCGGCGACCAGATTCGGCCGCGGCGTCTCGACGACCAGATGAAAATGATTCGTCATCAGGCAATACGCGTGCACCTGCCATCCCGTTTTCAGACATGCCGCGCCGAGCGCCTCCAAAAAGGTGCTCCGGTCCGCTTCGTCCAAAAAAATATCTTCTCGGCGATCACCGCGGTTGAGGAGGTGATAAATAGCACCCTCATATTGGATTCTCAGTTGCCGCGCCATCACCGGTTCTTATCAGGTGGCGCAGGGTTGTGTCAATAGTGAGGACCGACCCTTCTGCCTCTCCCCAGCGCTCAAGGCGTGATCGCCGACTTTGGCGATGACGCCGGATCGTCAGCCGGGGCTTACCACTCGAATTGCTTGGAGTCGTCGAACAAATTCTTCCGCACTCGTTTACTCACTTCCTGTGGCGTAGATGGCTCGTTCGCAAACTCAACGCCGCCCCAGACGAACTTGTAGCTTCTGCCTCCCCGTGCAAATGCGAGCAGATTGCCGGCCGTTCCGTATCCGCCTGATCGGTAATACACGTAGTAGAAGCGGGGAGTAGAAAACCCGAGCGACAGTCGCCGCGCGGCCAGCTTGTCCGTCGCCGCGTCGACAATAAAATCGGTTTCGCGAAACGCCTTGCCAGGATCAGCGATGGACAATTTTTGCTGCTTGAATACGCGTCGCAGAGACTCCTTCAACTCTGGTGGGAGCGTTGCAACTGACCTATCGATTCGGACGACATGTGGTTCTTCAAGGTCGCGTCGAACTTCTGCCGGCATCGCGAAGCCGGTGGCGGAGAAACAAACCATTGCCGCGAAGTGCAGACAGTAGCGGTGTGCAGCGGTTCGCATCGCTCTACCTGTCGGTGACATCTTCCACTGGATAGAATCTCGCATCGCCGCTGCTTCGGGGCGTTTCGCCTAACGTTCTCGCCGCGTTGGCTTCGGGTCCTGTAATGACCCTCTGCTCTTCTCGGTTTCCGAAGCCGGGTGCGCGCGTGTTTGTGTCTCTGATCGCTCCCTTCGGGTCGCGAATAAACCTTTCGCCGTGCTGGCCTTCGTGGCCCAGCACCATCGCGGGTGACTGGCTGCCGCCTTTCACGCTCGCCGCCGCATGGGGATTCCAATTAATCCTGACGCTAAATTCGCCAGTCTTGGGGTGCTGGAGCAGCTGCGTTTTCGTGGCGCCCGGAGCCAGGCTCTTGTTCTCGCGCACATACACGTTCGTTTTCGATTTATCGATCGCGTCGAATGCCTTCTTCATTCCAGGGTCTTTTGAGAGGTAGGCGCGCGCAGCGTCGAACTGCTTCCGCAGTTCTTTGTCCTCCACTACCCATCTCAGACCCAACGGATCGGACTTGTTAATTGGATCATTGTGGCAATACCGATACAGATTATAATCGCCGGCTTTGAAGTGCAGCGGATCGGGCTGCAGGAAGCGGCCCAGACCCGGGTGGTACATTCGATGCCGGTAATCGTAAATCCCGAGATCCTTTAGCCACTCGCGTCCGGTGAAGAGGAAGCGGTTGCCACGGCGCGTCTCGCCCACTTGAACCCAGTCTTTGCTGGCGTCATCGTAGGTGTAGGTGTAAACCTGCCCGAAGGCGTGGTAATCGTATTGCTCGACCATGTTGCCCCACCAGTCGGTCAGCAGGTTGGTGTGGCCGCGCGCATCGTGGTGGTAGTAGTTCCAGCCATCACTCCAGCGGTGATAGGCGGCCACCATTTCATCGACCCGCCCGCCATGGAAGTAAAGCCATTCGGCGTTCCACGCGCTGGGACCTTCCTGGACCAGGTTCCAGCCGTCGTAGTAGAGATACGTGGCCGGGTTAGCCCCTTCAGACCAATCGTGGCTGACCCAGCGCTTCACGCAGCGGCCGAGCGGATCGTAGGCGAAGTTGGTCGGCTCAGCGCGCCCGCCGGCCCAGATTCTCACCGGCTGGTTGAGAGCGTTGAACTCGGCGTGGTAATGTCCCTCCTGAAACAATGACCCGTTGGCGTCGTAGTTGGTCCCCGCCCCGGACCAGTCGAAATACTTGTTGAGCCCGTTGCCGTCGCGCCGGTTGAAGTACGTCCAGCCGCGGCTGGCCAGCCAGCTCCAGCCGCGCCGGTTGCCCAGTTGATCGTAGCCGCGCGCCACGTTCCCGTTATGCGCCCAGCTGCCGAAGTTGTCGTCGTTGCCGGGGATCGGCTGCATGTTGCCCGCCGGGTCCCATGCTTCGTACCAGGCTTGCGTCAGCTGGCCCTCGGCGTCGTACTGGTAGCGGTCGCCTCGGCCGGTCTCGCGCGAGTTCCAGCGGTTATCGCTGCTCTTCTGCCATGCCCAGATGCGGTCCCGATCGTCGCGGTGGTAGGTGCGATGCGAGTAGTTCTCATACCAATTCTGCCGGTGGGTGTGCACGATCCGCTTCTGCCTGCGTTCGTCGTAAGCAAACCCGGTCTGAGTGCCGTTGCCGTAATATTGCCAGGCCACGGTCCCATCCGGATTGTACGTGTAGTCGATCAGCTTGTGCTGCCAGTTGCCCGTCCCGCCATCCCAGCCGATTGCCTTGAGCTGCCCACGCGCGGTGTGGTCCTGCCGCAGCCACCAGCCCATCGGGTAGATCAGGCGCGAGGGCTTCCCATTCGGGTAACGCAGGTAGGTCAGCGTGGTCCCGCCGCCCGAGCCGGCGATGTTGTTGGTCTCGGTTTTCACCTGCCCAGCCGCGTCGTAGGAGTAGTCGATCGAGGAGAATTTGTTGCGCGTGTGGGTCAGCCGGTGCGCGTTGTCCCAATCCTTCACCACCGTGGGCGCGGCCTCGTTGCTCCACGAGTGCCACCGCTCCCGCCCGCGCGCGTCGTAGTGCAGCCATTTGTATTCGCCTTTGCGGTTCTTGTAGCTGCGCGGCTGCCCAAACTCATACCACGTCTGCTCGGAGGTGCCGTCAGGGAATTGCACCTGTTGCGGCCGGCCCATCCCATCCTGGTGAAAGTTGGTCCACTGCTCTTCGCTCCCGCCCAACTCGGTGTCCCGCCGGGTCATCACCGTCGAGGGCTGCTTCATCGGCCCCCAGCGATACCAAAGTGCCGTGGTTTGATCACGCTCATCGATGAAGTGCGCCGGTTGCCCGAAGGGGTCGAACCAGCGCCAGCGGTTCGTCCGCCCATCGGGAAATTGCACGTCGGTCTTGTTCCCCATCCAGTCATACCAGTTCTCCGTCACGCGATTGGCTGGCTCGATCGTTTTCTTCAGCCGGTCGCGCTTGTCGTACTCGTACGTCGTGACCCGCCCACGCGCATCGGCGAACGTCCGTTTGTTGCCGTTCTGGTCATAGGCGAAGTATCGCGTCTCGCCC
>DATHXZ010000448.1:0-3446 GCA_035459405.1 Chthoniobacterales bacterium | reverse complement strand
TGACGAACGCGAAGCTGAAGCGCGCGCGGCGGCGCAGCTACTCGGCGCGCAAATAGAGTTCCTCGATCTCGGTGGCGACTGCCGCATTGACGCATCATCGACAAACGCGCTCAAGATCGCGCGGCAGATTCGCGCGACGATGCCGAACGTCCTGCTCGCGCCGGTCAGCTCACCGAATCAGCACCCGGACCATGCGGCTGTTGGGGCGATGTGCCGGGATGCGGCGCGACTTGCACGGTATGGCGGGATAACCGAACTGCGCGAGCTGAAGCGGCATGCGGTAGAACAGTGTTTCGGCTATGCGGTCACGCCGGGCGCAGAGCCACCGAGCGGGCGCGTGAAGATCCGCGTCGACATCAGCACGCATTTCGCGCGTTGGATCGAGCTGATGGAGTGTCACCGAACGCAGCTGCGCACGCGGCGCTATATCGATTTGCAAACGGCACGCGCGCGGCTTCTCGGAGTCGAAGCCGGCGTCGAGCACGCACAGGCGCTTTTCCCAACGGACGATTTCCTCGTCCGATCGCTGACGCAGGTTCCGCAGTCCGTGCGACTCTTCTGACGTGAGCATCGGACGTCCGCTGCGCGTCGGCATCACGTGCTATCCGCTCGTCGGCGGCAGTGGCATTCTCGCGACCGCGCTTGGCTCACGACTCGCGCGCCGCGGGCACCAAGTTCATTTCTTCAGCTCGGCAAAACCGGTTCGGCTGGACGTGTCGCAGCCCGGCATCTTTTTCCATGAAGTCCTGGTCAACGAATACCGGCTCTTTCAGTACCCGGATTACACGCTGCCGCTCGCCGTGAAGATGGCGAACGTCGCGCGCGAGCGTCATTTGGACATCTTTCATGTCCACTACGCAGTGCCGCATGCGACGGCGGCGTATCTTGCCGTGCAGATGCTCGGCGGACCCGCGGTGGCGCCGAAAATCGTGACGACACTGCACGGGACCGACGCAACCTTGCTCGGCCAGGATCCAAGTTATCGCGAAGCAATCGAGCACGCGTTGTCGCAATCCGATGCAATCACCACCGTATCGAACAGCCTGCGCCGGGAGACCCTCGCGACCTTCCAGCTAAGCCACGCCGTCGACGTCATCCCGAATTTCTTCATTCCGTCCGACCGCATTCGCCCGCGCGCGGAGGTGCGGCGCGATCTCGGGATTGGCGAAGATGAATTCCTAATCGTGCACGCCTCGAACGTGCGGCCGCTGAAGCGAATCGATCTGCTGCTTCAGGCGTTCGCGGCCATGCGCGTCGGGCGCCGCACGCGTCTCCTGATTCTTGCAGGCGACACGTTCGCGCCGCACCAGCATCTGCTGGATGAGTCGCCTGCGCGTGATCGCGTGATCGTCTGCGAAGACGTGCTCAACGTGGAGGATTACCTCGGCGCTTCGGACGCCGGGCTCTACACGTCGGAGACGGAAAGCTTCGGGCTGAGTATCCTCGAGACGCAGTTTCATGGGAAACCGGTCGTCGCGTTTCGCGTGGGCGGAATTCCGGAAGTCGTGATCGACGGTGACATGGGGTTTCTTCACCCGTTCGGTGATGTGGAAACCCTCGCGGCTTCGCTCGATCAACTCGCCGCCTCACCGGAGCTGGCGGGGAAAATGGGCGAAGCTGCGCAGCAGCAGGCGCGGGCAAGATTCTCGGCTGACCTGGTTGTGCCGCGGTACGAACACGTCTACGAGCGACTGATGCTTAAAGCTCGCGCAGGACAGCCTAGTCTGTAGCGGCGGTCTATGACCGCCGTTCTAGCCGAGGACGCTCTCCTCGGCCGCTGCGGATAACATCCGCGGCTACAGTTCGGCGGTCACAGACCGCCGCTACAGCAGCCCGTGATTTCGGGTTGTCCGGCGGCGCGAGCGCTGTTGAGTGACCGACCGCCATGTCGAACACCGCCGCCGTGCAAAGCCACAGCCCGATCCGGCTGGCGGCGTTCTACGTCCTGATGTTCCTCGCTGGCGTGCTCAGCATGGGGTTTCAAATCGTCGCCTCGCGTGAGCTGTCGCCTGTCTTCGGCTCGTCGATCATCGTCTGGTCGTTTCTGATCTCGACGTTCCTGGTCGCGTTCAGCCTCGGCTCGTTCAGCGGCGGTCTCTTCTGCCATCCGGATCGGCTGGTGCCGGTCCGAGTGTGGGCGACCATCAGCACGATCGCCATCACAGGCTTCGCAGTGAACACCTTTCTCCGTGAACCAGTCCTGTCGTTCATCGAGAACAACATCGAATCCCTGAACGTCGGCGTGGCAGTCGCGTGCGTCGTGCTCTTCCTGCCGCCGGTGCTTGCAATGTCCTCGCTGCATCCGCTCGGCGTGCAATTGCACGCGCAGCTCACAGGCAAGGCATCGGGCCGCTCGAGCGGCACCGTTTATGGGATAAGCACGCTCGGCAACATCGCCGGCGTGATGCTCACTGCGCTCATCCTCGTCCCGAACATCGCCGTCTCGACAATTCTCTATCTATGGTCACTGTTCGCTCTCGCTCTATGCGTTTCTCTTTGCTGGTTGGCAGCTGCATCGCGTGCTTAGCGAATTCATCCGCGGCCGCGCAGGCGACGGCGCCGACGACTGGTGATTTCCTGAATCGCTACGACACCGCCTACAACACACTCATCGTCGAGAAGAAAGGCAGCATCGTCGAGCTGCGCAGCAACATCGCGAATCTCTACTTCCGTGAGTCCGCGGTCGATCTCGGCGATCCCGACAAGCTGATCGTTCCGTATGTCGAGACGCTCTTCGCGGCCGCGATGTTCCAGCCGAACCCGTCGCGCGCGCTGATGATCGGCCTCGGCGGCGGCACGTTCAATCGCGTCTTCGGTCAGGCGTATCCGCAGGCCTCGCTCACCACTGTCGAGCTCGACCGGAAAGTGCAGGAACTCGCGACCGAGCACATGGGCTTCACAACGTCGGCGCGCAACACCGTCACGATCGGCGACGGCCGCATGATCATTCGCCGCAACCGGGAGCCGAAATACGATTGGCTGATCGTCGACGCCTACAAAGGCAACACCGTCCCGCCGCACCTCAAGACGGTCGAGTTCTACAAGGAAGTCGCACGCTGCCTCGCGCCCGGCGGCGTCGCGGCATTCAACCTACAGGATTCTACGAAGCTCTTTGACTTCGACGTCGCGACGCTCGAAGCCGCGTTCCCGCAGGTGATGTACTTCAAGGTGCCCGACGCGCCGAACACCATCGCGATCGCATCGGCGAGCGCGACGCCGCGACTCGAAGATCAGCTCAAGAGTTTCGATGCGAAAAACGCGCCCACTGCGTTGCGGAAGCGCGTCGACTTCGATCGGATCGCTGCGAGTCGGCAGCGTCCGCAACGCGTCACCGACGCGAAAGTGATGACCGACGATTTCGCGCCGGCCGAATACTACCAAGTCGTCTCGCGCGCTCGGCCATCGCGGTGACGAATGGTAGGACATCGCGCTGCGATGTCCGACTC
>DATHXZ010000447.1:0-6734 GCA_035459405.1 Chthoniobacterales bacterium | reverse complement strand
CGCTGTAACGCTCGACGATATCGATGGCGCGCGGCGGGGTACACTTCGACTCGGGATAGAGCGTGATGCCGGCCCAGAAACCGGCATCGAGCGCGATCGTGACGGTGTGCTCTTCAACGTGATCGATGATGACCCTCTCCGGCCGCACACCGGCGTGGCTTTTCAGCAGATCGACGATCAAGCGTGTGCCTTTCAACTTGTCCTCCAGGTGCGGCGTGTGGACGAGGATGAGCTGGCCGTGCGCGACGGCCAGAGCAACCTGCTGCTCGAGAATTCTCAGCTCGTTGCGCGTATTTTTGTTCAGGCCGATTTCGCCGATCCCGAGCACGTTCGGCCGGTCGAGGAACTGCGGGATGAGCGCGATCACTTCTTCGGCCAGCGCGACGTTCTCCGCCTCTTTCGAGTTGATGCACAGCCAGGAGTAATGCGGCAAGCCGAACCGCGCCGCGCGCTTTGGCTCGTAGTCGGTGAGCTGGCAGAAGTAATCGTAGAATCCCTGCGCGGAGCTCCGGTCGAATCCGGCCCAGAACGCCGGCTCGCACACCGCGCGACAGCCGGCAGTCACCATCGCCATGTAGTCGTCGGTCACCCGGCTGACCATGTGCGCGTGCGGCTCGATGTAGCGCATCAGCCGGGAAACTGAGGCCACGCGCCAGTCGCGCCTTTGGTGCTCGCGGCGGCGAGCGGCTCGGTCGTCGGATCGCTCAAGGTGAGGAGCACCGCTTGCGCCTTTTCCGCCTCCCCGCTCGACAGATGCGCGAGCGCGGCACGGAAGGCGCGCAGGCGGAAATCGGGTTCGCCTTCGGTTCGGTCCACCCGATCGAGGAACGCCGCGAGATCGATCAGCTTCGATCTCGCATCGGCGAAGTAGAGATCGAGCATCTGTTCTGTTGTCATCGTGACAGATGCTCCGCGATCAGTGCACCGGCCGCCATCAGGAGATCGCATTCGGCGTCGGAGAAATCATACGGCACCGGCTTGGCGACGCCTAGCGCGCCGCGGATCACGTCGGCCGCGATCATCGGAACAGCAACCGATCCAGCCATCTTCGTGTCCTTCGCGCCCGGTTGCACAACACCGGAGCTGTCTCTTTGCAAATTGCAGACCTGCACCGGTTCGCGACGCTCGACCGCGATCCCGGCCATGCCTTTGCCGAACGGGATCGTCCGCACCTTTTCGAGCACCACATCCGGGATGCCGCGGTGAGCTGTGAGCTGCAGAATGTGCGACTCGGCATCCGAGACGTGGATGGTTCCCGCCGGACAACTCATTTCTGCCAGCACCATCTCCAGCACGCGCTGCAGAGCAGCAGGCGAGGCATCCGCTGCGAGGGCGCTGCGGAGCTCGTGGAGCAGTTTCTCGCGACCGCTTTCCTCTGCCGCCGCCGTCACTTTGCCTCCTCGATCGAAGGCGAACGGGAGCCGTACAGCTTCTCCACCTCCCGCAGAGGCGGCCCGAGTTTCCCGTTGCGATCCGCACGCGTCGGCGGTTCACTCCACGGCATCGTGCCGACGACAATCTTCGGGATGTTGCTGAACACGGTCGTGCCGCTGCGCTTCACCACCGCATCCAGTGGGACGTAGGTGTCGGTCTTGAAAATCAACCCGCGGGGCACCAGCAGGTATCCCTCGGTCTCAGCGTCCGCGTCAACCGACCTTCTCGACGGTGCCGTCGCCGTGATCGGAGCAACGGACGGACTGCTCTGGAGGATCGCGACAAGGAGTCGATCAGGCATTTGTTCCGAGACTACGGGCGACCGCGATCTTCATCTTCGGCACGAACGCACCAGCGCTGTATCGATGCAACTCGCCGTCGAATCGGAATGGCAACGAGGTGGGCCGTCGATGACGAACGGCGACGCACATCGGCGGAGTTGTTCCTACTCTGCCGGTCCATCGACGTAACGTCTCAGAACCAACGCAGTGGAGGCGAGGGGAGTCGAACCCCTGTCCTCGAAGCTGTCTACACAAGCTTCTACATGCTTATCCGGTGGTGAGTTTTAAGGGACCGAACGTTGCACCGGCACACTGCCGATCCCCGAGCGTCCACGAAATCCTTTCACCCTTCGACGCGGTCGCTCCGCCGTCAGGCTAGCCTGCTGTCCATGTCTCCAGCCGTAGCAGGCGTCCAACTGGAGACATCACGGTCAATTAAGCCGCGAGAGCGAGATCTTGGTGATCTGCGTTTATTTGTTTTGGTCCGGATTTTAACGAGGCCAACGAACCATCCTCGACATGCCGCCTGCGCTTCGAACTACGAGTCGAAACCAGTGCGCCCCCTAACGGCGAGAATCATACGACAAACCGACCGCGCGTTCAAGGGGCCGGCCGGAGCACTCCTGCTCCTAATCATAATCTTAATCATAATCCCCTCTCTGCACGCCCCGGTCGAGATTAGGACCAGGATTAGGATTAAGAGTAGGAGGCAGAAATCCCTTGCGGCGGTCGACGCGCTGCCGCACCACTCCTGCATGGCGGAGCTGAAGGACTTTGCCGGCTCTGTCGCGATCGTCGTCTCGAGTTGCGATGCGTTTTTCGACGTCTGGCGGCCGTTCGCTTTCTTCTTCCACAAGCATTGGGCCGACTGCCCATTCCCGATTTTCCTCATCGTGAACGAGCTGCAGATTCGCTCCGCGTCGATCGAAGCGTTGCCCGTCGGCGAAGATCGCGGCTGGGCATCGAACATGAAGATTGCGCTGGAAAAGCTTGAACAACCGCACGTGCTTTACCTCCAGGAAGATTACTTCCTCAATCGACCGGTACGTCGCGAGCAGCTCGCGGAAGATCTTGCCTACGCCTCCGAGCACGATGCCGACGCGTTCTGCTTCCGCGCACGCACCAAGCTGGAGCGCGACTTTCAGCCAATCAACGACCGCTTCGGCGTTGTGCCGCGGGAATCTGATGGTCGCACGCGTTGCCAGACGACGCTGTGGAAGCGCGACGCATTCCTTTCAACTCTGCACGACGGCGAAACGGCCTGGGAAATGGAAGCGCGTGGAAGCGACCGTACGCGCGACATGCTCGCGCTCTCGTACAGCACGCGCGAGAACGCAGCGGTGTCGTACTTGATGTCCGGCATCGTGCGCGGGCTTTGGACACGCGAGGCATTGGCGATGTGTAAGGCAGAAGGTTTCACGATCGCTCCGCATTTTCGCGGCACCTACTCCGAAAACTCGCCGGTCCGACGGCTGCGTCGCGCGTTGACGCGACGGCGGCTGGTGGGTGAGCTGGCGAAAGTGCGAAACAGCGCCATCGACCTCGACTCAACTCGATAGCATCCAAGCCGTGCGTCTTCGACCTCGCTGGAATCTCAGCAGCCGCGCCGCGTCCCTCCGCGGGGCCGACGCGATCGTGCTGTCGATTCCAAAGAGCGGCCGCACGTGGCTGCGCGCATTTGTCTGCGCGTACTTCTGCAAACGCTTCGGCTTCGAGATGACGCTCGAACCGGAGCGTTACCGTCACCCGACGATCCCGCACGTGATCTACTCGCACGACACCTTCGAGCAACGCACGAAGGCCGAGCGACTCTGGGATCACGTGCGCGGCAAATTTCTCGTGCCCGCCCACGAGCTGAACCGTGCCCGTATTCTCCTCCTGGCGCGCGATCCGCGCGACGCGTTCGTCTCGCTATTCGTGCAAACGACGCGACGCGTGCACGAAAACCCGGAAGAGCTGAAACGAAAAACCGCGAGCGAGCTTCTGCGCGATCCGGCATTCGGCATCCGGTCGATTGTCGCGGTCATGAACGGCTGGCTGGCAGAGCTTGGCACGCGCCCGGACTTCACCCTGTTCCGCTACGAAACTCTCCGCGAGAACCCGGCAGACGGTTTTCGCAGCGTGCTCGCCGCGCTTGGCGACTCGACACCCGACGAAGATGCTTTCCGGCACGCGCTCGCATTCTCCGATTTTGGTAACATGAAGAAGCTCGAGCAGCAGGGCGCTTTCCAGTCGAAAATCCTGCGCGCCGGCGATGTGCGCGATCCCGAGTCGTTCAAGGTACGGAAGGGCAAAGTCGGCGGGTTTCGCGAGTATCTCTCGCTCGAAGATCAGCAGTACGCGGCGGCTGCGATGCGCGAGCTGGACCCCCATTTCGGATACAGCGCCTGACCTGAATCGCAGCGATTTCACGCGCGAGGCGCCCCTCCGCTTCGAAGCACAAGGAGACCGCTGGATGGAACGCGAGCAAACCGGCATCAGCTATACCGACATTCCGACCGATCGGGTCGGCGAGCTCAACCGCGCGATCCTCGAGTCCGCGCTCGACTGCATCATCACCATGGATGCGGAAGGCATCGTGCGTGAATTCAATCCGGCGGCAGAGCGGGTCTTCGGTTATCGCCGCGACGAGGCTGTCGGCCAGGAGCTGGCATCGCTGATCATTCCGCCATCGTTGCGCGAACGTCATCGCCAGGGTCTTGCCCATTATCGCAAAACCGGCGAAGGGCCGGTGCTCGGCCGACGTATCGAGATCGCCGCGGTGCGGGCAGACGGCGTCGAAATTCTTGTCGAGCTCGCGATCACGCCATTGCGGATCGCCGGGGGCCCATTATTTACCGCCTATTTGCGCGACATCACCGAACGGGTGCGCACCGAGCGCCGCCGCACCGCGCAATACGGCGTAGCGAGTCTGCTCGCCGGCTCTCTCGCGCTCCGCGAGGTCGGACCGCAGGTCATTCAGACCATCGCGGCAAGTGGCGATTGGGTATTTGGAGCGATCTGGATCAAGCGCGAGGCGGATGCAGCGGTAAACTGCGCCGCCACATGGCACGGCGAAGCCGCCGAACTCGACGAATTCGACAAGGTTACGCGCTCGACGGAATTGATGCCTTCGAGCGGACTGCCCGGTAGAGTTGTTGCCGCCGAACAAGCAGCGTGGGTGCCGGACGTGGCGAACGATCCGCAGTTTGTTCGCGTGGATGCGGCACGGCGGGCAAACCTCCACGGCGCTTTCGCGTTCCCGCTCTCCGGTGAGAATGGCGTCGTCGGTGTACTCGAGCTGTTTAGTCATAGCGTCGTGCACCCGGACGAGGATTTGCTGAAGCTGGTCGAAGCGCTCGGCAGTCAGATCGGCCTCTTTATTCATCGGAGGCGCATCCAGAAGGAGCTGGAACGGCAAAAGGAAGCCGCGGAGGCTGCAAATGCGGCGAAGGACCGCTTCCTCGCGACGCTCAGCCATGAGCTGCGCACACCGCTCACGCCGGTCCTGATCTGGGCCGGAGCGATGGCGCAGGACCCGGCCGTGGGCGCCGAGACCCGCGAAGGCTTGCAGATGGTCTGCCGCAACGTCGAACTCGAAGCGCGGCTGATTGACGATTTGCTCGATCTGACGCGCATCACGCGCGGCAAGCTGCAGCTGAACCTCCGTACTGCCGACGGGCATGACCTCCTCCGCCACGCACTCGAAATCGTGCGCAGCGACATCGAATCGCGGAACCTACAGCTCAATCTCGCGCTCGAAGCTACGAGCTATAAGCTGAAAGTCGATCCGCCGCGCATACAGCAGGTTTTCTGGAACGTGTTGCGCAATGCAGCGAAATTCACGCAGGCCGGCGGCAGCGTATCGGTGCGGACGTTCAACGCGTCGCCGACAACGTTTCACGTCGAGATCAGCGACACCGGCATAGGCATCGAGCCGCAGCATCTCGACAGGATCTTCGAGCCCTTCGAGCAGGTGAGCTCGCGCGGCGAAGGTCTAGGGCTCGGGCTGGCGATCAGCAAAGCCGTCGTTGAAATGCACGGCGGCAGCATTCGCGCATCAAGTGCCGGCCCTGGCGCCGGCGCTACGTTCGCGCTCGAGCTCGCGACGAGTGTGTAGAGGCGTTTTGCCAAATGCCGGCGGCGGTGAACCGCGCTTGCACAGGCGCCTCTACACCGATCAGCGCACCGGCCGCGCGACCATGATGCCGCTGTGGCTGCTGTACTTGTTCAGGTAAGCGGAGAGGCGTGAGTCGACGAGCACCTTGCCGTAGTTCCGCGGCGCCGATGCATGCATGAAGTGCAAAACGCCGTCTTCGGCGCGATACGCGAGGCCCACGTGCGACGTGGCATATCCACGGCGACCGTCGCGCCCGACGATCCCGATGATGTCGCCGTTGCGCAGCTTCGACTCGATCGCCGGCACGCGGCTTTTCGGGATGTGGTAAAACGGGCCGTTTGAGACGCGACGCTCCATCTGGCCGAGCGGGCCGAGGAGCTTCGGGTTGTTGCGAAGGTAACGATAATGCTTCCAGCCGACTGTCATTTCGCGTGCGACGTGCGGCACGCTGCTGCCGCCGAGCTGGCGGGTGATGTCATTCACGAGCCCGCGGCGATCGTTGTCCGAGAGCCACTCCTCGAGGTAGTGCAAACGCGAGAGATAATCGCCGGTGCACTTGCCACCGCGATACCGATCGAGCTCGATGTACTGCAGCATCCGCTCAGGCGTCCAGTTGGCCTCCGGCTCGTCGAGCATGCGCGCGAAGCCGAGCGCGATCTCGAAGAACGTCCAGCAATCCATCGCGTTCATGTTCACGGATGGCGCCTCGATGCGGTCGTCAATCTCGAGTGTGTAGTTTTTGTAACGTGTGCCGGTGAGCGCGCGCCCGACAGTGGCCGTGCGGTCACCGATCGGGAGCGCCTTCCAGTTTGCTTCGCGCGCCTGGTTCACCAGCCGCTCGAAGCGATCCTGGCCCTTGAAGACGGTCGAGAATGGAAGACTGGCGAGCGCGGTCGACGCGCTCAGCGCGAGCAGCACAA
>DATHXZ010000446.1:0-2876 GCA_035459405.1 Chthoniobacterales bacterium | reverse complement strand
GTCGCAGTGATTGCCCGGTCAAGCTGACGCGATACGCACGCGCTTAGCGCTCAACGATTCGCCGCACTTCGATGTTTCGCAGCTTCTGGTTCGCGCCGAAGCGCCAAAACGCCCGCACGATAGTCGTGCCTGGGAGAGGGTTCGGCTGGATTGCCCAGTTCTCGTCGGCGTAGATCATGCCGTTGCTGTAGAAACAAGATCCACTTCCAGATCAATGCCGCGGCGGGAGAGCCCTGAACTGTCAGGAGAATATGGATGGTTGCGGAGGCGGCGGTCGAGAAACACAAAGACATCATCCCTGGCACTCCCGAGCGGCGTGAGCTGCAAGAGCTGCTCGCGGATCGCTGCATCGGGTTTGCGGACGTTGATGCGAATGATGTCCGCCGACGCAAACGTCCCGGGTTTGATACGTACGGATTGCGCGAGTTGTTTCAGGCTATCCAGCTTTCGAACCGTGTAGTTCAAATCGGGACCGCAAAGTGAGATGATGACTTGGACATCCCGCTGCGAGAGCACCGTCATGAAGCAGTGCTTCGGTGACGAGCGATGAACCTTCCAGATGGTTGCTCGTCCTGCGGGGCCGGCATCGAACGCACTGACTCGGGTGACGCGCGCCGTCGTATCTTCGAGTTCGCGCGCCGTGGTGGCCACCGCCGCCTTGATGTCTGGTGGACCCGGCTTGTCCCGTCCGGCGGTCTCGAGCGACAGTGTTGGACAGCTCTGCCCGGCACAATCTAGCAGCGAAAACGAGACGGCCGCACTCAGCTCGCCCTCGACTAATCTGCGGTCGCCCGGACGGAAAAGGTCCCAAAATTTCGGGCCATCTTTCCATCCCCTCCAACCGGCAGGCGTGCTACAGGAAATCGCCGTCCACCCTCGGTGCCGTCCAGCTTGTCTGGGACAAACGAGTAGTCGGTTGCCAGGCACGACAGCGATGTCGCGGCATAAAGTGCCAGCGGGGTTCCAAACTTTGTCAGCTTCGAAGGCAGCATCTATCGCTGTAAAGCGCCGTGCTGACAGGCGGGGATGCGGCGCGCCTCGTATTCGCTACACGAATAGCCGAGCGCATCGAGCACTTCGCTGAAGCGGTGATTCAATTCCGCGATCGTCTCGGGTTGCAGCTTCTCCTTGTAGTCGCCGGGCACGACCTTTCGCTTGTGCGAAAAGATGTCTTCGCCCTGCGGCTTCACGCTTTCAGCGTATCGCTCCGACACGATCCGGTAGGTCTCCTCCGCGTCCTGCAGCTCGAAGCGCGAGATCACCTTTCGCAGCCAACTCGAAAAATCGAGCACCATCTCCTCGTACGAGACGACAAGTGTGTTCGGTCGCCCGATGAGTTCGCGCAGGTATCTGTCGTAGCGCGCCGCCATGTTGCCGATGTATTCGCGGTAAGGTCCGCCGGTGCCGTAATCGCCCTCGTAATCCGCCGACGCATCGCTCGACATATCGAGCACGAACTTGTCGATGCCGCGCTCCGCGACCTCTTTGCGTACACCGGTGTTTCCCGCCACCGGGCCCCGATGCGCGAAGCAATACGAGAAGAACATCGAGGTGAGAACGTCGCGCGGGTCGCGGAGATGCAGCAGGACACGTGCGTCAGCGAGCGAGCGGCTCGGGACGAAATACCGGATCGGTCCGAAGCAGCCGGTGTGTTTCGCGATGTAGTCCTGACCTTTGAAAATCTTCCGGGCCGGGAGCTTGGGATTCGGCCCGTTCTCCGAGTGATACTCGATCGCGTTGTGCTCACAGGTGTCGCGCAGCACGCGGTGCAGGACCATCGAGCCGGCCTTGTGCACGGTGAAGGCGACGACGTTCTTGCCCGGTTCTGGATAGCGTCGCCGGAACAACATGCCGTCAGCTAGCTTGTGGCGGCAGTCCGGTCGGGTCAATCACCGCGCGCCTGCGCGAGAAGTCTTTTCCTTCTGCCGCGAGACGCTAATCTCCCGCAAACCTAAATAGCTGAAAGGATTACGACCATGGGATTAATGGATTATCTCCGCGGGCAGCTCATCGACATCATCGAGTGGACGGACGATTCGCGTGATACGATCTCGTTCCGCTTCCCCGACAACCACGCCGAGATCAAGAACGGCGCGCAATTGATCGTCCGCGAGTCCCAGATCGCGCAGTTCGTGTATCTCGGCGAGTTCGGCGACACCTTCGGGCCCGGCAAGCACACGCTCACCACTGACAACATCCCGATTCTCACCTCGCTCAAGTCATGGAAATACGGCTTCGAGTCGCCGTTTAAAGCCGATGTTTACTTCGTCACAACGCGCCTCTTTACCGGCAACAAATGGGGCACCTCGAACCCGATCATGCTGCGCGATCAGGACTTCGGCATCGTGCGCGTGCGCGCGTTCGGCACCTACGATTTCCGCGTCAGCGATCCGAAGTTGATGCTCAAGGAAGTCGCCGGGTCGGATCACAACTTCCGGCTCGACGAGTTCACCGAAACGATGCGCTCGCGGATCGTCAGCATCTTTAGTGATGCCCTTGCCACGGCGAAGGTGCCGGTGCTCGACGTTGCCTCGCGCTATCAGGAAGTCGGCGAAGCGCTGTTGCCGCTCATCAACCCAATTATCGAGGCGAAGTACGGAATCGAGCTCGCCAGTTTCGTGCTCGAGAACGTCTCCGTGCCGCCGGAGGTCGAGCAGGCAATCGACAAGCGCTCGAGCATGGCCGCCGTCGGCAATCTGAACGATTTCGTGAAGTTCCAGATGGCGCAGGGAATGGAGAAGGGCGGCAGCGCCGGCGGCGTGGCAAGCGAGATGGCGGTGGGCATGGCGATGGCGCAGCAGATCATTCAGCAGCAAAATTCGCCGCAATCGATCGCGCCATCGGCGGGCGTCGCGGCGGCCGCTCCAGCGAGCAGT
>DATHXZ010000445.1:0-12606 GCA_035459405.1 Chthoniobacterales bacterium | reverse complement strand
CGGGCGGTGCTTCGGTCACATCGGCGGGCATCTTGTGATCTGATTCGTGCGAGAACGCACATTCACGGGCGGGGTTGGTGGGGAAAATCTCATCGCCTCGCCGACGTTCACTCACTAACAAATGCCAGGGAACTCACAAACATGAAACAAACCGCCAGGTTGTTCGCGCTCGTTGCCGCCGTTGCCACTCTGCAGGCGAAAGAACCGCCGCCGGGCGATGCGCTCGCCGGCCTCGACGCGGTCATCGACCAGGCACTGCAAACGTATCAGGTGCCGGGCGCATCGGTGGCGATCGTCGTCGGCGACGAGATCGTGCATGCGAAAGGATACGGGTTCCGCGACGTGGAGAAGAGACTGCCAGTCACGCCCGAAACGCAAATGCCGATCGCGTCGATCACGAAGCAATTTACGGTCGGCGCGCTCGGGACTTTGGTGCGGCAGGGGAAGCTCGAGTGGGACAAGCCGGTGCGCGAATCCTGCCAGCTTTCCGTCTCCACAACGAATACGCCACGTCGCATGTCACGCCGCGCGATCTGGTCACGCATCGCACCGGATTGCCGCGCCATGATGCGGCTTGGTACGGCTCGGATCGTTCGCGGGAGGAGCTATTCCAGCGGCTGCAACACTTCCCCTTCAGCCGGGATATCCGGACGCGCTTCCAGTACAACAACCTCATGTACATGACGTCCGGCTACCTGGCCGGGCAGCTCGCGGGGACGGGCTGGGAAGACCTTGTGAAGAACGCGATTTTCACTCCGCTCGGGATGAAGCGGTCGAACTTCACCGTCGCTGCGATGCGCGGCGATGCGAATCATTCGCACGCCTACGAGCTGAACGCCGAACGCCAGGTGGTGAAAGTCGAACACGAGCCGGTCGACACGATGGGCCCGACTGGCTCCATCAATTCATCCGTAGACGAGATGGCGCGATTCGCGCGGATGATGCTGGCGGGCGGGATGTTCGAAGGGAAGCGCGTGCTCCTCGAAGCCGACGTGCAATCGATGATGCAACCCAACATGCCGATCGGCCGCAGCCTCTTCGCCGACGTGCTCGGGTTCCAGAGCTACGGGATGGGGTTGTTTGTGCAGACGTATCGCGGCATCGAGGTCGCGCATCACGGCGGCAATCTGCGCGGCGCGAGCGCGCTGATTTTGTTCGTGCCGTCGAAGAAGATCGGCGTTGTCGTTCTGACGAACCGATCGGGCACACGCCTGCGCGATGCGCTGCCGTACGAGATCGTCGATCGCCTGCTTGGGATGGAGAGCGCCGGATTGCTCGCGCGTTATCGCGAGCTCGAGGAGAAGGGCTTCGCGGGACAGGATGCAGCGAAGAGCGTCGGGGTGAGCGATCGGAAGCCAAACACAAAACCGGCGCGTCCACTCGCGGAGTACGTGGCCGAATATGAACACCCAGGCTACGGACGCGTGAAAGTGGGCCTCGAAGGCGATCGCCTCACGCTCGGCTACAACCGATTCACCACGCCGCTCGATCACTGGCACTACGAAATCTTCCAGGCGCCCGCCGATCGGCAAAACGAGCTCGAGCTCACGCGCGTGCAATTTCACAACGACCTGAGCGGCGACATCTCGGGCGTCACGATTCCGATCGAGCCGAACGTCGACCCGACATTGTTTGTGCGGCAGGCACCAGCCGAGATGCGCGACCGCAAGTTCCTCGACGCGCTCGCCGGCGAGTACGACAACGGCGGCGTGCCAGTCACGATCGTCGTCCGCGAAGACAACGTCCTGCAATACAGCGTGCTCGGAAACGTGCGCGACCTGATCCCGGTGCGGGGCACATACTTCCGCATCAAGGACCTAAGCGGCGCCGCGGTCGAGTTCCTGCGCAATCCCGCCGGCCAGGTCGACCGCATGG
Organism: Chthoniobacterales bacterium; assembly: GCA_035459405.1. Classification (GTDB taxonomy): domain Bacteria; phylum Verrucomicrobiota; class Verrucomicrobiia; order Chthoniobacterales; family UBA10450; genus JACCTI01. The sequence goes on along the minus strand of DATHXZ010000445.1, from coordinate 10,731 downwards.
CGATCTACAGCGCGGGCGCGGAGAACGTGATTGCACGACGCAAAAAGTAGCAACGCAACGCGCGATCGCATGTGCTCCGCACAGCCGGCGGCAGCTTGCTTCGGGGGCCGGCGTTTGAGAGAATTTGACGATGGATTCGACGGAGCAGGAAGTCGCCCGGCGCTGGATGGAGCAATGGCGCTACGCGGCAAAGATGCTGGACGAGATGAAGACGCGTGAACTGCGCGAGATGACCGAGGAAGAAGCGCGCCGCAAAGCCGAGATCGTGATGGAAGCGGTGCCGCACCGCCGGGAGGATGTGCCGCAGACCTCGGGGCTCGTCGAACAGCAGCGCTGGTTCCGCAAGGCTCGCGGATGCTGATCCGCGTTTACGACGCAGCCGCGGACCTCCAGGCGCTCTGCCTGCGCGAGCGGTGGCGGTTCTGCTTTATCGGTGGACTTGCCGTGCTGCGCTGGAGCGAGCCGCGCATGACCGACGATGCAGACATCACTCTCTTCACGGACTTCGGGGGCGAAGAGGAATTCGTCGATGTGCTGCTGAAGCGATTTCGCGGGCGTGTGCCCAACGCACGCGAGTTTGCCCTGAGAGCACGCGTTCTTCTGCTGCAGCACGAAAACAGCGTGCCGCTCGATGTCGGGCTCGGCGCTTTGCCGTTCGAGCGGCGGAGCATCGAACGAAGCTCATTGTGGCATGCCACGGAAGGATGCGAACTGCGCACTTGTTGCGCGGAGGACTTGATCGTGCACAAGGCGTTTGCCTCGCGCGATCAGGACTGGGTGGATATCGACGGCATTGTTCGACGCCAGGGTGAGAAGCTGGAGACAAACCTCATCTTTGAGGAACTGGAGCCGCTCGCCGCCCTCAAGGAGCAGCCGGAAATTCTCGATCGGCTCCGCGCGCTGATGAACAAGCGTCTGCGGTTGAGTTAGAACTTGTCGGCGGTGAACGTCGGCGCCTTTTTGACGGAGCTGAAGCGGCGGAAGGCTTACGCCGGCGCGCACATCCCGCCACCCGCCTAACGAGCCATTGCCGTGCGCGGCTGGTTCAAATACTTGTCGAACCAGCTGACGATCCGCACCGTCGAGCGGATGCGGTTGGGCGTCTTGCGCCAGCCGTGGCCTTCATCGGGAAAGAACACATACTCGACCGGCACGTTCCTGCTCTTCAGGCTTTCGACCACCTGCTCGGCTTCGATCACCGGCACGTTGGTGTCGTTTGCGCCATGCAGCACGATCGTCGGCGCGCGCACGCGATCGACGCGATGAATCGGCGAGAGCTTCTTCAGCATCTCGGCTTCCGTGTCGGGATTGCCGTATTCGATCTTCGAGATCGCCGCCATCCACGGCTGCGTGTTTTTGAAGAACGTCTCGAAGTTCACTACGCCGAACAGATTCGCGCCCGCTGCGAAGAGATCGGGATAGTCGGTCAGCCCGGCCATCACCATGTAGCCACCGTAGGAGCCGCCCATGATTCCGATCCGCTGCGGATCGGCAATCTTCGCGCCGATGACGTGATCAACGGTCGCCTTGATGTCACGCACGCCTTCTTCGCGCAGCGCACCGTTGTCGAGATTGACGAAGCGCTTCCCGAATCCCGATGAGCCGCGCACGTTCGGCCCGAGCACCGCGATGCCGCGCGCGAGCAGCGCCTGATAGGTCGCGTTGAACCCCGGCCGCTCCTGACCTTCGGGGCCACCATGGAAGTTGAGCACGATCGGCGCAGGGGCGGTGACGTTCTTCGGCCGGTAAAGCCAGCCGCTCAGTTCCAGTCCGTCGTGCGCTTTGTAACGGACGAGCTCGGGCCGCACCATCGTCGCAAGGTCGACGCCGGCGTGCGGGCTGTGCGTGACCTGAGTGAAGCGCTTCGCTTTGATGTCGAGCACGTGGATATCGCGCGGAGCGTTTGCGCCCGCGGCAACCATCGCCAGCCGCCCGCCATCTAACGAAAAGTCGATCTGCGTCACGATCTCTGCCGGAAGCTGCGGGCCGGGCGTTGTCTTTCCAGACTTCAGGTCATGGAACGCGAGTTCGCTTTTGCCGGCGACGTTCCAAAGGAGCGCGAGCGTGGTGCCCTGCCTGTTCATCACCAGCGACTCCGCTTCGGCATCGTCGCGGGAGGCGATTGTCTCGATCGCTCCGGGCCGACCCTGCTCGTCCAGCCGCACACGGGCGAATGCCAGCATGTCGCGATCTTTGTTCGAGGTGAAGTAGATCGCCCGACCGTCCGGCGTGAACGATGCGCTACCGAATGCGCCCGGACCTTCGTGCGGCGTGAACAACGCTTCCGCGCCGCTCTTCGTGTCGACGACAAACAGGTCGTTATTGCCACGGTTCAACACTCGCGCGATGACGGCGAAACGGTTGTCTCGGCTGACGTCGTTCACGCCGCCGACGCCCTTGTTCTCCGCGATCATCCGCAGCTCGCCGCTTGCGACATCGACAAAATACGAATCGGTGGTCGCGGGGTTCCGGCGGTTCGACGAGATGGCGAGAATCCGCCCGTCATCGCTCCATCCATTAAGGTAATTGTTGTCGTCGCCGCCCAGCGTGAGGAGCCGCATGCCGGTGCCATCTGGCTTGATGACGTAGATCTGCGTGTTCAGGCCACCGGCGGGCGCGACGTTGAAGGCCAGGAATTCACCAGTCGGGGACCAATTCACCTCATCGATCGGGTCGTCGAGCGCGGTGATCTGCTCGGGAAACCCGGCCGCCGTCGGCATGACATAAACCTGCGGCACGCCGCTGATGTTGGAGATGAAGGCGAGCTTCGCTCCATCCGGCGAGAACGATGGAGACCAGCAGGCGCCGATCTTGCCCATCAACGTGACTTCGCGTTCGAGCTCGCTCGGCGCCGGAGTCTCCGCGGATGCGAGTGGTGCGAGCGGAAGCGCGAGTGCGAGGGCGACGAGGAAGCGGATGTATTGCATACAGGAATTAAGAGTCAGGGCGGTAAATGGGCGTGGCGTCGGCTCGACGGGTGGTTCTTCGAGTGAGTTCCGTTTGCGGCAGCGTAGCTGGCGCGGCCTCGGCGGGTTGAGAATGGTTCCGTCCTTTGTCGCGAGCTTCCCATTAACGTAGGTCACATCTTGCACGCGGTAAATCGGTCCATTTGGCTGGCCGTTTTGCAGCTTGCGGAAGAATGGCAGCATCTCGGCAAACTTGAACGGCCGCGAGGCACTGCGAGCTCGATTCCGTCGCGGTGATCGGCCTCGCGCCCGGTGCTTACACCCCGTGGCCGTGGACGCGATAGTGGTACTGGCGTTGGTCTGCTCGAGGTTTATCGTCTTCCATGACGAACCTTCTTCGCAGGCAAGTTCTCGGCGCCGTCTTGGCTGCGCTCGCAGTTTTCGCGACCGGCTGCGCCAGCACCGATCGCACAATGGTCGGCCGCGCACGCCCGGCGATTGATCCTTCGGCCGTTCGCGTCTACGAGCGCGAACCGCGGCGTTTCGAATCGATTGCAATCATTGAAGGGAAATCGATCAACGAGCTGCGGGCCAAGGCAGCCGCGGTGGGGGCGAATGGTCTGCTCTCGCGTGGCGTGGTCTCGAAGCCCGGGCCCGTGATCGGATTCGGCATCGGCACCTCAAGCCTCAGTGTTGGCCGGCGCAGTGCGGTCGGGGTTGGCACCGGCGTTTCGTTCGCCACACCGCTGCGCGGCGGCGAAGTGCTGCAAGCCGACGCCATCTACGTGCCGTAATCCGGCACGCAACCGCAGCGCGCACTCGCCGCATCGTGGGTAGGGACATCTCGCTGCGATGTCCGAGCAGCGTGGCAAGCTCAATGATCTGGCGAACGACCGGTGGCGATCAATGCGCCTTGGACGTCGCAGCGCGGCGTCCCTGCCACGGCGCGGGGCTTTGTAGCGGTGCTTGTGTCAAGCACTGCGCTGCACACCGGCGTTTGACACAAACGCCTCTACATCCCGGAAGCGGATCTCCGCAACGCGAGGCTCGCCGCGCCCGGTCCAGTAATGTGGAAGCGGCGTTAGCGCCCCGATGGTGCAGAGATCGCCGCGCGAAGGCGGCTCTTACGTTCGACCACAGCCTCCAGGTTTGGTGGCCAGTTCGGTTTTGAACCGGCACCTCTTGTTGCCGATGCTATAAACCCGCGTGCGCTCTGCCTCTCGGCAGCGCCTTTCATCATGGCCGACGACGAACAAACGCACGCTCCACGCCCCGGCTATGAGCCGCCGTCCTCGCGCCGGCCCACGAGTGCTGAAGGGTCGCTCGAAGAGCTGCCGCAGAAGCATGATCCGTATTCGGCATTTCGCCATCTCGGGTTCAGCCTGTATTCCGCGGGGAACCTCGTCTCGGTCATCGGGCGCTTGATGCTGTTCGTCGCAGTCGAATGGGAAGTCTACGCGCGGACGAACTCGGCGACGGCGCTTGGTTTGATTGGCCTCGCCATCGCGCTCCCGGTGGTGCTGCTTTCGTTGCCCGCCGGTCACATCGCCGATCGCTATAGCCGCAAGATCATTGTGCTCATCACGCAGGCGTTGAGCGCTATCTGCTCGCTTCTGCTCGCGCTCGTCTCATGGAAACACCTCGAGCTTCCCGCGTGGCCGATCCTGCAAAACGGCAACCGTCTGCTCGCGTCGATCGCCGGCGTGTTCGAACGCCACGCAAATTACCGCTTCGACGATCTCTCGCTTCCGCTGATCTACCTCATCATGTTCACTGCCGGTACCGCGCGGACGTTCGGCTGGGCGGCACGCGCGGCATATTTCCCGACGCTGGTCCCGCGTGCGGTCTTCGCGAATGCAGTTACGTGGAATAGCAGTATTTTCCAAATCGGTTCCGTCGTCGGACCGGCCATCGGCGGTTTGCTGCTCGTGCGGATGGGCTTTCCCGCGATCTACGTCATCGACGCGATCTGCGCGCTAGCGTTCTTCTTTCTCGTGCTGCCGATTCGCCGGTCGCATCAAGGCGGCCGCGCGGAGAGCAACGCGTGGCACAGCCTCGTGGAAGGCCTGCGCTTTGTATTCAGCAGGAAGGTGATCCTCGCGACGATCACACTCGACATGGTCGCCGTGCTACTCGGCGGCGCGACGGCGTTGCTGCCGATCTTCGCCGACAAGATCGTGCACGCCGGGCCGGTTGGCCTCGGCTGGATGCGCGCCGCGCCCGGGATTGGCGCGTTCGCGATGGCGCTCCTGATTGCGTATTTGCCGCCGATGAAACAAGCGGGCAAAACGCTGCTCTGGTGCGTCGCCGGTTTCGGCCTGGCGACGATCATCTTCGGCTTGTCGCGCAATCTTTGGCTCTCGCTCGCGATGCTGTTCATGACCGGCGTTTTCGACAGCGTGAGCGTGGTCATTCGTCATACCCTGGTGCAGTTGCTGACGCCGGATGAGATGCGCGGCCGCATCTCGGCGGTGAACAACATCTTCATCGGCACCTCGAACGAGCTCGGCGCGCTCGAGTCGGGCCTGACGGCGGCGTACTTCGGCCCCGTGCTGTCGGTCGTCGGAGGCGGGATCGGGACGATCCTCGTCGTGCTCGGCGTGGCCAAGATCTGGCCGGAGACGCGCAAGATCGGTGCGCTCGACAAGAATCTGCGGTGAACGCGCGCCCTGTAGCGGCGGTCTATCACCGCCGAAACCTTCAGCCCGTCCGCGCCGCAGTCGGCGGTCATAGACCGCCGCTACAGCTAGAACGCCGCGCGGAATGAAACCGCACCGTACGGCGCGCCCTGCTCGTGCTTATAGCGGACGTCGGCGCGGTGGTAGTCGAAGCTACGATACGGCACGTACCCGCCTTCAGCCGAGAGCTTGATCTGCGGGGTGATCTTGAACTCGAAACCGGCGCCTGTGCGGATCTCCGTATAGGTCAGCACCGCGTGGCCGAGCCGGTCATCGCGGCGCGTGTCGCCGAAATTGTCCTCCGTGCGGAAGGTCGAACCTTTCACGTTTACACCCACGTAGAGCATGCACTTGCGCGACAGCTCCCACTCGAGTCGCGGCGTCGGCAGCACCGCGTTGAGGACGAAATTGGAACTCATCCGCCAGCGAATGCCACCGCCGGGAATCACCGGAAAGTCGCGCTCATAATTCACGCTCACGCCGACGATGAACTGCAGGTCCGAGCTGTAGACGTAGCTGCCGCCGAGCACCATCGGCACGTTGAACGTGCCGTCGCCGAGATCATCGGTGCCGTAGAATCCGGGATACGCCTCGAAGCGCACGAGGAACGCGTCCGAGAGTTTGGTGTCGAGGCCAATGATGCCGGTGACCGACTGCAGCGTATCCGGCAGCTGCGAATTGAACCGCGCAAGCACTGCGGAGCCCGGCACGACGGGCGCGATGAACGAATCCAGGCCATCGAATTCCCAGCGTTCCCAGCTCGCACCGATCCGCAGGTACCCGACTTTCGTCAGCGGCGCGAGGACAAAGCGCGCCGCCGTGTACGTGGTCTCGAAATCGCGATTCTGGCGGACGCCACGCTCCACATCCGCTTCGCCGATGTATGCGCCTTCAATTGAGAATTCGAAGCCGAACGGCTTGTTACCCTCCTGAGTCGCGGCGGTGGTGGAGTAGTTCGTTTCCGTTCCGGCGAAGAGCGGCACGGACGTGAGACAAAGCGCGGCAACGAAAAGACGGATCGACTGTTTCATGAATGAGACGGGAGCTTGCCTAACGCGCGGCGCCAGTGTCACGCCGAAAAAGACGGACTGCGCGTGAAATATCGCGAATCATCGCGGACTCGGAGCCCATGCGTTCAACTCCGGTGAGATTGGCGAGCTCGGCCGACGAAGTCATGTCGCCGCGCCAGACGAGTGTGGACGCGCGGCCGTCCACTTCGACCGGCCACATTTGATACAGCGTGATCGCGACGTAGTAGCCGCCGCTGGCATAGTAAAGAACATCAGCTGCCTGGTAACTGCCGGCGGACGCCTCGCGGTTGTACGACGCGCCGAGTGTCAGCACGCCTTTCTGGCTCACGCCGATCAGCTCCCAGAACTTGTCGCCGCTGCCGCTGATCAAGCCGCTGAACTGCTTCTGAATCTTCGGCTGCTGGCGGAGCAGCGCATTGATCTCGTCGCCGGGCTTGATCGGCTCGCCGGCGTGATCGTATGACGGCTGGCTGAAGGGCCCGGCAGACGCGCGCGCGCTCAGCACGCCCGACCAGAAACTCGCGACGGGTCCCGCCATACCGTTGCCGCTCGCCGGCAGCTTGGCGGCCTCTTCTTTGCTGATCTGCAAATCGGGCGATTTGCTCAGGGTTGCAGAGACGAGAGCCTGGACCGCCGAGTTGTCAGGCGCTTCGGCGAGCCGCGCAAAGTTCGAGCCGTTGCTGTGCATGTAGACCTTCAGCTCGGGATGGTTCGTCGGACTCCAGCGGCGCATCGCCTCCGCTACGCTGGGCGGTGATCCGGGCGCGACCCAGGCGGTCTGCACAGAGAGAAAACGCGTCGTGCTCATCGGAGCGCCGCGGATTGGTTTCGCCTCGCCTGCAAGCTGGCCGAGATCGACTTTGTCGAACGCGGAGAAGCTCGCGAGCTCGCTCACCGGATCCGCCTGAACAGCCGCAGTTCCAAGCAACATCAAAGCACCGAGCGCGCAGCGCAGAACGTTCGTTTCCATTGGAACGAGGGACAGTTATTCCGATACTTCAGCCGTTGCAAAACCTGGACGAACAAAGGGCGCGCGTATTCCCATGAGCGAAGCGGTCATTTCTCTCGATCGGCTAAGCAAGTCGTATGGTGACGTCCGCGCGGTCGACGATCTCACGCTGAACGTTCACGCCGGCGCGATCTTCGGGTTCCTCGGTGCGAACGGCGCGGGGAAGACAACCACGATGCGGATGTTGTGTGGGCTCGTGCGTCCGACGAGTGGCCGCGCGACCATAGTCGGGCACGACGTCTGGGCGGAGCGCCAAACCGTGCGGACGAAGTTCGGCTACATGGCGCAACGTTTCAGCCTCTATCTCGATCTGACGGTCGACGAAAACATGCGCTTCTTCGCCGGCGCGGCGCGGGTGCCGGCAGGCGAAGTGGAGGGCCGCATCGGCCGATTGCTCAAGCTGACGGACATTGAGGCGAAGCGTCACGCGGCGGCCGGCAGCTTGTCCGGCGGGATGAAGCAGCTGCTCGCGCTCGCCTGCGCATTGATCCACGAGCCGCCTCTACTGTTTCTCGATGAGCCGACGTCCGGCCTCGACCCCGTGCATCGCCAGCAGATGTGGAACCTGCTCTACGACCTCAGCAACAGCGGCATCACCATCTTCGTGACCACCCACTACATGGATGAAGCTGAGCGTTGCACCGAGGTCGGCTTCATCAATCAAGGGCGCCTGCTCGCGAGCGCGCCGCCGCGCGCGCTCAAGGCCAGCTTCACGAAGAAGCTGCTCGAGATCGATGTGGATCCTGTGATGCCGGCGCTCGTGCGCTTGCGCGAAAATCCGGAGCTGCTTGGCGTCTCCTTGCGCAGTGGCAGCTTGCGTCTATACGCCGCGGAGCCGGAGAGGCTTGCCGAGCAGTGGCGACAACGCTGGCCATACGAAGACATTCAGTGGCGCGGCGAACGCTGGGTCGAGCCGGACATGGAGGATGTTTTCACCGCGTATTCGCAGGGCTACGCAGCCGTGCTGAAGGCGCCTGCCCAATGAAACGCCTGCGCAACCGGAATTGTAGGGCGTCTGTGTCAGACGCCAGCCCGAGGCGGCGTTTCACAGAAACGCCCTACAACCCATGACTCGCCTCTCGCTCAGCGCGATCGCGAGCGTCGCGCGCAAGGAATTCCTGCACATCTGGCGCGATCGTCGCGTGCTGACGCTCATTCTTCTTCTGCCGCCGGTGTTCACGCTTGTGTTCGGCCACGCGTTTGAGGTCGGCGAGATGACGGATGTACCGGCGTTGCTGATCAACGCGGACGACACGCCGCGCACGCAGCGTTTCGTTGATCGCATTCTCGCGAACAAGACCTTCCGCTGGCGGACGCAAGCGCCCGGCACTGCGCGCGAGACTGACTTGTTAAGCCAGGATGTGCAGGCTGCGCTCGTGATCCCGCAGGGCTGGAGCGCAGGTCTCGCGAACGGCAAGCCGATCCCGCTGCGGCTCTATCTGGATGCGAGCGACACGAACATCGCGCCGCAACTGCTCGGCAGCGTGCAGCAAACGATGGGCGAATTTCAGCTCGGCGAACGGCAGGAGATCATCGACGCCCTGCCGGATGAAGTCTTCGACCTCGCGGAGAAGCTGCCCGTCGATGTGCGGCAGCAATTTGTCTCCGCGATGGAGCCGTGGTCGATCGAGGAGAAGATGCTCTACAATCCGAAGGAACGGTTCATCGACTACGTGTTGCCAGGCATCATCGGCCTGATCCTGCAGTTGCTCACGGTGACGTTGATGGCGTCGACCATCGCGCGCGAACGCGAGTCTGGCACGCTCTACCAGCTCATCGTCACGTCGTTGCAACGCGGTGAGATCGTGATCGGCAAAGTGCTGCCGTATCTGGCGATCTCGTTGGGGTTAATCCTCGTGATCGTCGTCCTCGCGGGCTGGCATTTCGAAGTGGAGTTCTACCAGCCGGGGATGCTCGCGCTGATCTGCCTCGTCTTCCTGCTCTGCTCGCTCGGCATGGGCCTGGTGATCTCCGCGATCTCGCGCACCCAGACGCAGGCGATCCAGTTTTCGGTGTTCTTCCTCCTGCCGGTGTTTGTCCTGTCCGGCGCGTTCGCGCCACTCGAGCAACTGCCAGGCGCCATCCGCTGGATTTCTGAACTGTTCCCGCTCACGCATTTCTGCCGCGCGTTCCGGCTGGTGAACATGTATCACGCGCCGGTGTCGTTCTATGCGCCAAGTCTGATCGCACTTTGCGCAGGAACGTTGATCACATTCGTCGGCGCAGCGTTTTTATTGCGTCGAATCGAGGAATAAGAGCAGGGAATAACCGCAGAAACCAGAGACGCCGCGGCCGGAATCGATTTCTCTGCGAACTCTGCGTCTCCGCGGTTAATCATCTACAGCGCATGGCCGCCGTCGATCCCGAAAACGCGATCAAACATCTCGCGCAAAGCGATCCGCGTTTCGCCGAGCTGATCGCGCGCTCGCGGGCATACGATCCCAAGCCAAGCGTGCTCGTGCGACCATTCGATGCGTTGGCGGAATCGATCGCGTACCAGCAACTCAGCGGCAAAGCAGCGGCCACGATTTGGGGACGCGTGCGCGCTCTCTACGGCAAACGCAAATGGCTCGACCCCAGGCAAGTGCTCGCGACGCCAGATGAACAACTGCGCGCCTGTGGTGTTTCGCGAAACAAGACAATCGCACTGAAGGACCTCGCGGCGAAAGCGCTCGAAGGCATTGTGCCGTCAGGCGCCAGGCTGGCGAAGATGGACGACGACGAGATCATCGAGCGTCTGACAGCCGTGCGCGGCATCGGTCGCTGGACGGTCGAGATGCTGCTGCTCTTCGAGCTGGGCCGGCCAGACGTGTGGCCGGTGACCGATCTGGGCGTGCAAAAAGGCTACGCGAAGACCTTCGGCAAACGAAAGCTACCCACGCCGAAGCAGCTCCAGCGCATCGGCCAGAAGTGGAAGCCGTATCGCTCGGCCGCGGCATGGTATTTCTGGCGCGCCTGCGACACCGTTACGCCGGGCGAGAATCGGAGCTGAGGAGGTAGGGACGGCGCGCCGCGCCGTCCGAGAGGCTGGCTGCGCCGAAGAGCATGGCATGACAACATGCGTGGCCCACACACTTGGACGCCGCAGCGCGGCGTCCCTACCATTG
>DATHXZ010000444.1:0-14443 GCA_035459405.1 Chthoniobacterales bacterium | reverse complement strand
ACTGCGAATCACCACCACCCCCCTGGCCTGCTCCCTCGCCTGCGCAGCAAAGACGTCCGATCGCCCGTGCCGGACTCGTTAGGTGAAGTTTCCAGTGCCCGCCGCCCATGTTTGACGATCATGCGCCGCCCCCCATATTCTCGCAACTCTGTTGGTGAGGTGGCTGAGTGGTCGAAAGCAGCGCTTTGCTAAAGCGCCGTAGTCCAAAAGGCTACCGAGGGTTCGAATCCCTCCCTCACCGAATCAGCGGCTTCGAATGCGAACGCGAAGTGCTTCTTGGAATCCGAAATGCCGGCCGCTGCGATCATCGGACACAATGATGAGACTGATTGCGAACATGCTGTGCTTCATGCTCATCGGCTGTGCGATAACCACCGCGCCAACGCGGCAGACGGCAAGCGGCCAGACGAGAAAGCGCAAGCCAATGCCAAGCCTGGATCGCACATAGACTGGGGATCCCGGCCGCCAGTCGCAAATCCGGATCGCAATAGCGACTGACGCTGCCACCCGCCGCGCCGCCAACAACAGGGATGACGGGCGGCACGAAAGTCGCGCGATGCGCCGAGCGCCGTGCCGTTCAGCTACCGGGCCGCCGCGGCCGTGCGAGCTCCGTCCCGTCATCAGCGTCGGACGAATACGAGATGCCGACGATCAGGTGCGGCATCCATTGGTTCGAGGGCCATCGGCGAACCCGAATACCGGAGGTGACGCGGCGAGGAAGATCGAGCCACCTAGTCGTTCATCAGGTGCATCTTCATCCACAGCACCTTCACCAGCCGAGCTCGTAACGTGTGCAAATGCTTTGCAGCAGCACCAGTACACCGGAGCACGCGCGGCCGTGCCCGAATGTAGGTAAAACTTCATGGGACGATTGACCACCTCTCAAGCAGAATGCGGTTCGCGCAGCTGCTGGATGATGGGTTGCACGCATTCGGCGGCATCGGCGCTCAACCACTGCGGCTACACGCACGCGGCTCAGCCGGGCGGCCAGCCGAGTGGACGCTTGCCGAGCACGTGCACGTGCAGATGCGGCACACTTTCGCCCGCATCCGGACCGTTGTTGATGACGACACGGTAGCCGGACTCGAACAAATCGAGCTTCTCGGCCACTGCACGCGTAGTCAGCAGCAGCTTGCCGAGCAATGCCTGGTCCGCAGCAGTGCTTTCGGCGACCCGTGGAATGACTCGCTTCGGCACAATGAGCACATGTACCGGCGCCTGCGGATTCACATCGTGGAAAGCGAGCACTTCGTCATCTTCCCACACGATTTTCGCGGGGATCTGGCGCTGCGCGATTTTCTCGAAGAGCGTCACCGGGCCTTGTGTCCGTAGCCTAACGAACGGAACAGCTGATGTGGTCGAGACTGCCGCGCGACGCGAGCTTCTCGCGCACGAAGCAGACGACTTCCTCACGCAACGTGTCGCACGCGCGCGTCCACATCTTTGCCCCGCGGAGATGTTTCACGCACGCTTGCAGCCCGCAGATTTGCAGGCTGTCGGTACCGGTGCTGACGAGCGCGTCGATGCGTTTCTCCAGTCCATCGAAAAACGCGAGCTCGTATCCGGCGCCGGCCGCTTCGGCGACCTCGAGCAGGGAGAGTGAAATCGGCGGCGGCGCGGGCGAGAAGTGCGGGATAATCTCTTTGTAGCCGATCACCTTGAGCACATAGCGCACGGTTTGAGACAGCTGGCTGATTGGCACGACGGGCTCGTCGTTCCGCAGCCGCAGATAGAAGGCGATGCTCTCGGTGATGTGATCCGTCAGCCACCAGCGCGGGTATCCCGCTTTGTCGGCGGCACGCGTGATCGCTGCGTGAAGCCATTGCTGGTTAAACTCGAACAGCTGGCCGCTGTCGCACCGCAAGTACGGAAACTCTTCCTTAAACGCTACCATTGCCAACGGCCTCCGGTGGGAACAGCTCGCGCTGCGATGGATTCGTTTTCACCCGCTTGGTGAGCGATTGCACGGCCTCGACGAATTCTTCGACCGCATCGAAGCGGCGGTGGATCGATGCGTAGCGGAGATACGCCACTTCATCGATATCCTTGAGCTTCTCGAGGACCTTCGTGCCGATCGTGGTCGACTGCACCTCCCGGCCGCTCGTCTCGATGTCGTGCACGATTTCGTCCACTGCCTGCTCGAGCGTGACGATGCTGATCGGGCGCTTCTCGCATGCTTTCGCCATGCTGGCGACGAGCTTGCGGCGGTCAAATTGCTCGTGTGTGCGGTCGCGCTTGATCACGCGCAGCTCGGAGCGCTCGATCTCTTCGTAAGTCGTGAAGCGGTAGGAGCACTGCAAACAAACGCGCCGACGGCGGATGCTCGAGCTATCACGAGACTGGCGCGAGTCGATGACCTTATCGTCACGAAACCCGCACTTGGGACAACGCATAGTGTCGGAACATCACGTAACACACTACGCGTTGTGGCGTCAACGGATTGCGCGACAATTCGCGCGAACCTCCGGTTTTTTCGGGCGCGGCGTTGCCGAACAGCTCGTGCCTGATGTGGAATGCTCGGCGGTGCACGGCGCAACGACAAATGCAGTGCAGCGCACCTCGCGCCCTCCTCACGCCGCCCAGTCGGCGCAGAGCAGTTCCGCCTGAGCGAGCACGGTTTTGGTTGCCTCCTCCTGCAGGTCCGGCGGGTAGCCGTGCTTGCGGAGGATTCGCTTTACGAGAACTTTGATCTTCGCGCGGGCGCTTTCGCGTTCTGTCCAGTCGATCGTGACGCTCTTGCGGACCTGAGTGACAAGTTCAGCAGCGATCACCTTTAGCTCGTCTTTGCCCATGGCTTCGACGGCGCTGCCGTTTGGAAGGGCGTCGCAAATGCGACCTCGTTATCATTCAGTCCGAGATCGGTGCCCCGCTGCGTCCCTTCGCTCATCTGCTTCGCAAGTTTGCCTGTCGCGCCAAAGCCGCAGGGAAGGCGGAAGCAGTTCGTTCGATGACTTCCTGCGTCGCGATCGCGCGGTTGTGATAAGCGTTCAGCGTCTGTTTCAGCATCTCGGAAAACTCGCGGCTCTGGACGAGGTTCCGCTTTGATCGGATGCGGATTTCGTCGCCCAAGAGCTTCACGAGCAGTTCGGCGGCGACGTTCTTGTGCTTCAGCCCGCGCACTTCGGCGAGCAAGTGGTCGGAGAGAATGGAGGGAGCGGGACGAGCGACATAGAAGGTAAAGCTGCGAGGGAAAGCAGTGAGCGAGTGCGGGCAACGCGCGAATTTCAATGCTGATGTCCGGCTGCTTGAGGCCGGTAGCACAATTTCAGGATAGGCCTTGAGCCCGTACGAGCCTTGAGTCCCGTGATCCACATCGTTCGATCTGAGCGTTCTCGGGATTATAGCGATAGCTGCCGATACTCCCATCCCTGAGCTTTTGAATGGCGTCCTCGATCACCGGCACGGGAACGAGAAACCATTCTCTCGGCTCAATTCCTCCGCCGAGATTCAGGACAAGCTCGAGACGAGCACTGCTAAAGAATTTGTGCAGTAACGCTTCCAATCGTGCGCGGTTGATGTTCGAGAGCTTGTAAGTCGCCACGAGTTCGACGTCCGCGAAGAGGTATGTCGCGTCTTTTTTCGCGTTTGCGATTCGAGTCTCTACGTCGCCGCCCGTGATGCCAATCTTGTGAATAACGGACCTGTTCTCTGCAATGAACGGATGATCGGATTTGCTCCGCAGGACGTAAATGTATCCCGCCGGGAGGTCGTCCTCTTCTTCTTCGTCCGAGAAAAGTGGCCCCAGTTCCGGTTCGGTGATGCGCCGGCTCGTTTTGTCCTTGTTCAACGCTCGTTGCAGGGAGCGAAGCAGGAGATCGCTTTCTGTGCCGTTATCGTAAACGACTCTTAGCCTGCGGTCAGGGCGACCGTACTCGGTGACAAACGGCTCGTCCATTTCAGCGACGAGGACCTTCTGGCCGTCGAGGATGAACAGGTCGCCTGCCTTCACGTCCGCATTGTCCTTGTACTTGAGCGTCTGCCGCTCACCTCTACCCAATTCCCGCTGCGCCTTTTCGAAGATCGGCTGAAACTGGTCGAAATCCCGGCAGGGATTCCGTTGCGCAATCTCTTCCGCCGCCTTGATCTCATCGCGCGAACGCACGTGCACCAGCTGCGTCACGTCGTCAGATGGAGCGATCGCCACGCCCAGAGCATTCAATAGTTCTTCATCGCTCGGCTCTTCTTTCACGCGACTGGCCGGCTCGTCATCGTCCGCTCCAAGAAGCCCGTGAGTATCCTTCTCCTTCAGCAGGGCACGGCACTCTGCCGAGCGCCGGAGGCTGTCCAGCCTTGTTGCGTAAATGCGCTCGAAGATGTCCCGCCGTTCACCGTGCGCGGGAGGTCTGCCGTGTTCCTGAACAAACCGCTCGATCTCCTCGAATCCAGCAATAATGCGCTGCTCTCGCGCCGGCCGACCGCCTGTCGGAACGGGCGCCGTCTCGACGCCGAGTTCCCCCAGCAATTCCAAGTCATCGTCGGTGATCTCCTTAGCCATTGTGGCTCTCCTTTGCTTTCTGCTGTAGGAAAGCCACTCCCTCAGCCATGCGCTTTTCCCAAGGATCAGCCGCAGTTAAAGAAGGCACCCTGCCTTTCTCCTGCTTGAAGCGGAGGGCACGCTTCGCCAAATCACGCGCCTCCTCTATGGTCATGTTGGCGCGCTTGCCCGCGATCACCGCCGCGACCTGTTTCAACCGTTCTTCGGTCATCGCTTTGGCGAGGATCGCATAGGCCTCGCCGAAAGGATTGATTCGATCGATCAAGTCGATGTCGAGATCCGTCACGGAGAGCGCAAATCTGCGCACCCCATCAATCAGTGAAGTGTTCTTGATCTCCTCACCATTCCCGCCACCGACCAGTTCCTTCTTCGCCTGCTGCACGATGTTCAGTGCAGCGATTGCATGCTGGCGAACGGCCTCCTGATCCTCATCGTCGAGATTCGGGAACTTCTCTTTCACGATCTTGCCCATCCGCACCTGTGTCAGTTCCTCGGGAACCAGCTCATCATCGAACATGCCTTTTTCGATAGCGTGCTTCTCCTGCACAAATGCCGTAACGAGTTCGTTCAAATCCTCGCGGCAGATACGGCCCGCTTCTGCACTCTTCGGCTCGGCCAATCCTTTGATCTCGAGCTGTATGCGCCCGGTCTCTTCGTTGAAGCCGACGTTGCATTTCCCGGGATCGTAGCCGCCATCACCGTAGTCGAAGCCGGGCTCTGGTCCGTTACTCGCGTGTTTCGGCTTGAACTCGAACCGAGGCGCAAGCACCTGCTCCATGAGCAAACTCGCCGCGATTGCTTTTAGGGTATCATTCACCGCCTCCGTCACCGCCCCCTCGCTAGCGTCTGGCTCCGCAATCAGGTTGGTAAAGCGCGCGCGTGTCTTGCCCGGCGCGTCGCGAGTGGCGCGGCCGATGATCTGGACAATCTCAGTGAGACTCGAGCGATAACCGACGGTGAGCGCGTGCTCGCACCAAATCCAGTCGAAGCCCTCCTTCGCCATTCCGAGGGCGATGATGATATCCACGTGGTCGCGATTGTCCTTCTGCGCGGGCTCGCGCAAGGAGGCCAAGACCTTGTCCCGCTTCCTCGTGTCGTCATCTACGAGGTCAGCCACTTTGAGAATGGTGCCGTCTGCCGTTTTCACGAGTTGAAATCCGGTGTCCTGATCGGTGCCCTGCCACTCGCCAAGCTCGTGGAGAATATGTTCCACCTCTTTGATCTTATCCCCGAGGCTCTCCCGCGACGCGACGTGGGGGATATGCACGATCGTCTTCTCGTGCGGGTTCAGTACCTTCAGAATCTCGTCGGTGTAGCTGCCGGCGTAGAAGTAATAGCCGATGTCGAGCTGCTTGAGATATTCATAGCCGTTTAGCTGCTCGTAGTACGTGTAGGTCACGGTGTCGAATTTCGACTCGTCATCCGGGTGCAGCACCGCCTCGGCATCGCCACGAAAGTATGAGCCGGTCATGGCGACGAGGTGCGTTTTACCGCGTCCCATCAGCTGACGAACGTGTTCCCCTAACCGGTTGTCCGGCTTAGCCGAAATATGGTGGAACTCATCTACGGCGATCAGCCGATTGTCGAACGCTTCGGCCCCGAACCTCTCCATGGCAAATCGGAACGTGGCATGGGTGCAGACCAGCGCCTCGTCTCCGCTCTCCACGAATTTCTTTACCGCGTCCACCTTGCCGTTGTTGTCGCCGCCCGGCGCGTCGCAGAGATTCCACTTCGGCTTCACAGTCCAATCCGCCCAAAACCCCGACTGAGTGAGCGGTTCATCGTGGAAACTGGCGCCGATCGATCGTTCCGGCACCACGACAATCGCTTGCTGCACCCCTTGATTTGCCAGCTTGTCGAGCGCCACATACTTCAGCGCCCGGCTCTTGCCCGAAGCCGGAGGCGCTTTGATAAGCAGATATCGCTCGCCGCGCTTTTGCCAGACGCGCTCCTGCATCGGGCGCATGCCCACGGCATTCGCCTTCGTCGAGCTTCCATTGCGCGAATAGGTGACGGAGACCGACGGGATCGACCGGCGATCCTCATGCGCTGCTCCGATGTGCTCGGAATCGGCATGCGCCTTGTGATGCCGTGCAATCAGATCGGGCAGTTCCGCAGTGATCTGATTGCGGATCGCCTGGTATTTTTCGGCCTCCTCCGCAGTTAGGAGCCGTTCGCGCGTTATACGTTTCATGTTCGTCTTCTTTTCGGTCTCGCTACGTCGAAGGCCGTCACGGGATAAGCGGTGGAGGAGTCGATCACGTCATACGCGACCATTATATACCGGCCGCTGCGGGTCGCTCCAAAAACGACAGGGCGGTGGGGCCACGACCTGCTGGTGTCGGTGCCCATCGGATGCTCGAAAACATGTTCCACGTCCTCCTTCATCAGGTTGTGTCGCGCGATGTGCCGCACGTTCCCGGTGGGATCGTCATCGCGATCCCAAAGTATGGAAGTGAAGTTCGGCCCGCTCACGAGGCTTTCGTGATCCGAGCGGGCTTGCTCTCTACACTCTGCCGCGCCCTCATCTGCGTGTAAAGTTCGAAGAGTTTCTCCAGCCGCTCGGTGTCGTTCCTGAAGCGGCGGCCGATGTAGATGCGCTCCAGCGTCTCGTCGTTGCGCTCGTGGGCTTCGCGCAGGTTGGCGGGGATTTTTTCAGGATCGTAAAGATCGGCGATTGTCGCTGGAAAATGCGCCTCGCGCGCCAGCAGGATGTCTTCCGCGCAACGGGTCAGGTCGGCTTTGTTTTGCTCGGTGAGCGTGGGCACGGGAAAGGTATTCCAGCCGAGCGTGTTGGAGTAGCGGTAATCGGTTTTCAGCTTCCCGCACACAGTTGCGATCCAGACGAGATGAAGCTTGGAGACTACGAGCGCCATGTTCCACAGCGGTGCATCGTAAAGCCCGAAAGCCAGATTGGTGAGTGTCACTGAACTATCGATGAGGCCGGCCGGGAGATAAGGCCGTCGCTCCGACGAAACACTTGGCACTACGATTGTGTGACTTCGGCCAATGCGCATCAGCTTCAACTGGTGCGCTCGCTTAGCTAACGCGTTCGCCCCCTTATCTGGACTTGCGAGGCGCACCCTTCTCACCGCGTCAATACGCTCAGCAATACGAGGAATCGATTGAGCTTCTCCCAAGTGTTGGTTTTCGATCCAAATGCAGTGGCGAGACCCACCGTTGATGAAATCCGCTGATCCGAAAATACGACGGGTAAAACGCTTGCGTTGCTCTTCCGTGAGCCCCAATTGAAACACTTCGTCATGCTCAATCAGTAAGTGTCCGCCGTCGGTCGGCTTGTTGCCGAACTCCATCTCAGCCACCCCTGAGATCGGCTTTCGGATTTTCTCCACCGTCAGCGGTTCTCCGAGCGTCAGATACGGAGTGATAGAAGGCCCAACCCTTTTGATCATGCGCCCGTCGTCCTCCTGCCAAAGCGATTTGACGCTGTTTGAAACGAGCCCGATTCCAATGATGGCGACGGTAACTCCAGCGTTATGACTCGCGAGGTTCGCCCACTTGAAAGAGGTGTGAGCGAACCGTATCTCAATCCCTTCGTCGAAAAGGAGAGGCCATAAAATCGGGACGGCTTGCCCTTGGCATATGGAATTGGTGCTAACGAAAGCAGCTACGCCCGACGCGTGCTTCAGCCAATCTGCCGCTTTCACAAACCAGCCGGAAATGTAGTCGAGGAATCCGGGTGAATGGCAACGATCTCCGAGGACTGCTTTGATTTCAGCCTTCTGTTCTTTGGATTGCCACGTGAAGCCCAGATATGGCGGATTCCCGCAGAGGTAGGTCTCCCCGCCCTCATTCTCGAAATCGATCTCGGCCTGATCCAGCGGCGTCTCGAACAAATCTTCCGCGCGGTTTTTCACGCCTTTGCCGATGGGTGGGCAAATGCTCAGCCAGTCGAGCCGCAGGGCGTTGCCGCAAGTGATCCAATTGGCCGCTTCCAGCGGGAGGAACTCGGCGAGGGCGAGCTGCTGGCCGCGATACAGCACGTCGCACTGGTACTCGGCGATGATGAGCGCGAGGCGGGCGATCTCGCTGGAGAAGTGGCGGATTTCAATGCCGCGAAAGTTCGTGAGCGGGATGTCGGAGCGGCGCTCGCCCTCGCCGCGGCGGCAATTTATCTCCGCCTCGATCTCGCGCATCTGCTTGTAGGCGATGACGAGGAAATTGCCGGAGCCGCAGGCTGGATCGAAGACGCGTATGCGAGCGATACGCTGGCGCAGGTTCAGCAGCTTGCGGGCATTGTCCCCCGCTTCCTCAAGCTTCGCGCGTAGGTCGTCGAGGAAGAGCGGGTTCAGCACCTTGAGGATGTTCGGCACGCTCGTGTAATGCATCCCGATATTGCCGCGCTCTTCGTCGTCCGCCACGGCCTGAATCATAGAGCCGAAGATGTCGGGATTGATTTTCGTCCAGTCGAGATTGCCGACATGGAGGAGATACGACCGGGCGATTTTGGAGAATTTCGGAGCGTTCACGCTGTCGGAGAACAGACCGCCATTCACATAAGGAAAAATGTTCGCCCAGTTTTTGATGCCGGCGGCCTCTCGGTAGCGATTGTCGAGCTTCCCCTCGTGCCGGACGGGGATGTTCATGGCGCGGAACAGGTCGGAAATAATCTCGTGCGTGATCTCCGGAGAGCCTTTCGTCATCTGGTCGACGGTGGCAGTGAAGAGCCCTTTTCCGTGGAAGATGTCGGTATCCTCGGCGAAGAAGCAGAAGATCAGCCGCGCCATGAAGTGGTTCATGTCCTGGCGGCGCGCCGCCGTGTCCCAGTCGGGATTGTTCCTCAGCAGCTCGATGTAGAGCTTGTTCAGCCGGCCCGTGGCCTTGATGTCGAAGGCGTTCTCCCGAATCTGCCGAACGGTGCTGATGCCCGCCAGCGGTAGGAAGAAGCCGAAGTGATCGTGAAAATCGGGGTAGTCGCAGGCGAGCGTCTCGCCCTCGCCTTCGAGGCTCTCCGCCTCAAAAGTCTTCCCGTCTGTGGCAAGGATGAACTTCGCCTTCTGCCGCGAGGTCGCCGTGCTTTCGCGCAGCGCGGTGAGCGTGGTGGCCACCTGCCCCTCCGCGCATACTTTGATGTGAATGTTGTTCCGCTGGAGGACGCCGCCGGGAACGTCGGATTGATTCGTGTTTCCGCTCCTGAGCCGCTGAATCGTCGTCGCCTTGTTGCCAAACGCTTCCAGAAAAGCGTAGGGAAACGCCGCGGCGTCAAAAGGCTCGTCGGCCAGTCGGGAGACGGCTTCTTCGATTTCAACGGCGTTCATCTTCCCGCGAAAACTGAGCTGTGAACGCGCAGAATGCGCAGCCTGTCTCCTCGCGTGAACGCGCCAAGCGGTATCCAGTTATTCCAAAAGAAAAGAAACCAAAGCTCATAGATGAAGTGCTGCACCCAGGCGAAGTTGGCGTTGCCGCGCGGGGGAAGGCCGAATTGATGAGCCTGATTGTGCTCACCCTCCCGGCTTCCCGTCCATGTCGCTGCGCTCCATTGCCAGCGCGGGTCGTCGTCTTTGCGGAACTAGTCGGAGTCGTTGAAGGGCGGATTGGCAAGGACGAAGTCGGCGCGCAGATCGGGATGGAGATCGCGCCGGAAGGTGTCGGCCTGCTCTTCGCCGAGATCGGCTTCGATGCCGCGAAAGCATTCGGGGTTCATCATGGCGAGGCGGCGGGTAGTGGCGGTAAACATTGCTGACGACGGGCAGAGTAGTCGAGCGCCGTGCGCACTGGTCAGAACCCGAGGATGTAAATGCCGGCCCGGCCATCGTACACCAAAAGACAATTGCCCAAAACATCGCGACCGATCAGCGCTTGGATCCCCTGATGGTGCAGACTCGATTGAATGACGGGTAGCGCACCGATGTAGAACGAGAGCGCTGGGTGACTAAGTGTCAGGTGGATGTCATAGGTGTTGCAGGCGTGCGGTTGTCCTGCGGTGGACGGGGTGTGGATCATCATCTGTCCAGTGGGCGAGAGCGACAACACGTTCAGGATCGCTGGATCAACGGCGCTGACGGACGCGCCGGTGTCGATTAATGCTCTTGCGATTTGCGGCGTCGGTATCGCTTGCCCCGCCTGCCGGAGCGCGGTCTGTCGGGGGGCGCTGACGCCGATGATTACGTCCAACAGGGGTCCCGCAGGCCCCAATTGCAGCGTCAGGTGAGGCATTCGGCGGGTAGGTCGCGACTGAAGTAGTGCACCTGCTCAACCGCCTGGATCTGCTTAACCAAAAACGGCTCGAGTTTGCACTTCTCGTAGCCGATTTTCAGAGCGTCCTCATAAGTGCCGTATGTTCCGAGAACGTTCGCGCCGTGAATCAGAACGAACTTACCCTCTTCGGCAAGCAACTCGTGCTTGTGCTCTTCGTACGTCTTTAGCTCCGTCGCGAGTGCGTCGGCCATGTGTCAAGTGTTCCCGTTTTCTGTGATCTGGTCAATATGCAAGCAGGATCGCTGCCGAGCCGCACTCGCGTTCCCCGGGCGCGAGCCTACTTTTCGCGGAGATCGGCTTCGATGCCGCGGAGGGCGAGCTTCATCATAGCGAGGCGGCAGGTGGTGGCGTCGCTTTGTTTCGGGTGATCGGCCGTCAGCCTCACCCTTCCGGCTCGATTCGCGAGACCGAACCGGCCGCCGTGGGGCTTCGACGAATTTCTCCGATTGCACGAATCCCGCGTGCGACGCAGCAGAAGGGCGACCACAAAATACGTTCTGGCATTTGCGGGTACAGTCGCGGTTGCATTCCTGTAGCGCTGACGGCAGGCACCGAGCCGCATTGAGGTTCGGCGGTCGTAGACCGCCGCTACAGAGCGGGCGCTCCGCGTTTACCGCGGCGGAAACTCGAACTCGGCCTTCTTCTTGTCCTTCGCGAGCTTCAGATACGCGCTGAAGTTTGAGCCGCGTTTCGAGACGAAGCCTTCGATTAATCCAGTCTTGCCCATCTCGACGAGACGCTCGACTTCTTCGGGCGGAATCTCTTTGCCGCACAAACTGCGCTTCAGCTCAAACACGACGCGCGGAGCGCCTTCCGGCTGCGGCTTCGCGACGACGAACGCGTCTTCCGTCTGGTAAAGGTCGCCGTCGTGCACTTTGCTTTCGCTGAGCTTCACGGCGTTCGCGAGATCGAGCGGCGCCTTCTGCTTGCGCGGCGCGCGCGCGCCGTTGGCGTTCTTCGCGCCTGCTTCCCGCGGTTTCCGCGGCGGAAATTCCCAGCTGATCTTCGCGCCGTTGCGGCTGAGGAACGCATCGAACGGGCGGCCCTTCTTTGAGGTGAAGCTTTCGATCAGATCCGTCTTGCCGCGCTCGACGAGCTGGATCGCGTGCTCACGCGTGACCGGCTTCTGGCACATCAAACGTCCGACTTTGAAGACTTCTTTCCAGCCATCGCCTTCGCGCTGGCGCAGGATGTAGCTCGTGGGCGCTTCGCAAAGCTCCGCACCGGTTTTCGGATCCGTCCAGAACGGCGTCAGCTCGGCAAGGTCGACTTTGTTGCCGAAATCGAGCTCGGCTTTTTTCGCGCCGTGATTCTTCTCGTCGTCGACGATGCGGATCTTCGACGGGAAACGATTGCCCGTTTTCGCTGAGACGAATCCATCGAGCGGTCCGATCTCGCCTCTCGCGACGAGTTCGCGCACTTCCTCTCCCTCGATTTTGCGGCCGCTCATCACCTTGTAGATCATGAGCTTGCCGTCCTGCGACTTGTAGCCGCGCAGCGTCTCCACGAGCGGCTTCCCGTCCGTCGGCGAAATGATGTCGGTCTCGCGCGAGCTGCTCTCGTCTTCCTCGAAGTTCTTGGTCCGATCGACTAAAGATCGAAGTAATTCAACTATCTCAGCCATGAACAGATCGCGGGGGAACTTGCCATGTTCCATCTGCCGCAGCTTGTATTCCCACTCGCCGGTCATGTCGGGTCTCGTGAGCGCGTCCGCGTGGACCGCGGATAGGAACTGGAGCAACAGTTCGGCTTTCATCGTCGGAACGAGCTCGCGCTGATTTCGCTCGAGATACTTCTGGTTGATCAGCCCTTCGACCGTGTCCGCGCGTGTGGCCGGTGTGCCGAGACCGCGCTCTTTCATCGCTTCGGCCATGCTTTCGTCGTCGACAAGCTTGCCTGCGCCCTCCATAGCCGACAGCAGCGTCGCTTCCGTGTAACGCGGCGGCGGCTTCGTGGTCTCGGCGTGGAGATCTGCGGAAAGTGTCTTGGACCGCGCGTAGTCTTCGGCCGAAAGCGCCGGCAGCGCCTTCGATTCGCCGGTGCCCTCATCAACCGTAGTTTTGCCGTAGACGGCGAGCCATCCTGCGGACGTCAGCACCTTCCCTTCGGTCTTGAAGTCATGTCCCGGCGCGACCGTGCTGATGCGGGTGGTGATGTCGAACTCGGCGGCCGGGAAAAACGCCGCAACGAAGCGCCGCGCGATCATGTCGTAAACCTTCGATTCCATCTCATCGAGGTTCTTCGGCTCGGTGGTGGTCGGGATGATCGCGAAGTGATCGGAGATCTGCGCGTTGTTAAAGATGCGCTTGTTAGGGCGCACCCAGCCATGATCGAGCACAGTGCGACCATGCGAATTGAGATCGCCCGAAAGACTGCCGAGCGTCTCGCGCACGGTCTGAACGTAATCCTCCGGCAGCGCACGTGAATCGGTTCGCGGATAGGTGATGACTTTGTGCCGTTCGTAGAGCGCCTGCGCGATCTGCAGCGTGCGACGCGCGGAGAGGCCGAAGCGGTTGTTCACTTCGCGTTGCAGCGTCGTGAGATCGTAGAGGCGCGGCGAAGCTTGGCTGGATGATTTCTTCTCTTCCGTGACACTCGCAAACGGCCGGTCCTTGCAAGCGGCGACAACCGCGTCGGCAACCGCCTTGTCCCACAGGCGGTCGATGCGGTCGTGCTCGTCATTCGCGTCTTTCCCGAAGTTCGCCCGCTGGTAGACCCCTTCGTAGCTCCCCTTCGCGATCTCGAACTTTGCCGTTACGCGCCAGTACGACCGCGGCTTGAAGTTGCGAATTTCCAGCTCGCGCGCGAAGACGATCGCGAGTGTCGGCGTTTGCACTCTCCCGACCGATGCGGCGTTGCGCGCCCGGGAGCCCAACATTCGCTTCGTTACAGCTCGCGTGCAGTTGATGCCGATCAGCCAGTCGCTTTCGCTGCGACATCGCGCTGCATCTCTCAAACCGGCCATCTGCTCGCCATCGCGCAGATTGTGGAATGCTTCGCGGATGCCCTGCGGCGTCATCGTCTGCATCCAGGCGCGCTTAACCGGCAGCTTCGATTTCGTGAGCCGATAGATGTTGTCGAAAATCAGCTCGCCTTCGCGACCGGCGTCGCACGCATTGACGACCGAATCGATGTCCTTCCGCGCCATCAGCTTCTTGATCTGGTCGAAGCGGCTCTTCGAATCGGCGATCGGCTTAAGCCCGAATTTCTCCGGAATGATCGGCAGCGTTTCGAGGCGCCAGAAGCCGTATTTCTTCTTATCGATGTCCTCCGGCATCTCGAGCTCGACGAGATGGCCGACCGCGGACGTGATCACATACCTGTCGTTCTCGTAGTGATCTCCGTGCTTCGGGACTTTGCCCAGCGCCTTCGCCAGATCGGCGGCGACGCTCGGCTTCTCAGCAATAATCAGCGACTTGGACATTTGGTGCGGCACCTCGAAAGGTGAACCCTGAAACCAGCAGCACGTTGCGGGCGAGCTTACCCGAGCTTGACGAAGTACTTCCCGGGCAACTGTTTGACGAGCCGTTTTAGCTCAAGGCGCAGGAGGGTAGAAGAGACGTTCGCGCTTGGCAAATCGGATTTCGTCGCGATGTCGTCGATCGACGTTTCGGTCGCGTCGATTGCATCGTAGACGCGGCGCTCGTCGTCCGTGAGTGTCGGCAGCGGTCGCGCCGCGGCTTGCGGCGAGGGCTTTGCTTCCGGCAGGAGCACCTCGAGATCGTCGAG
>DATHXZ010000443.1:0-1861 GCA_035459405.1 Chthoniobacterales bacterium | reverse complement strand
TTCGTCTTCGTCGCGGACGCGCTGGACGGCGGTTTGTGCGAGCGCACGCTGGCAGGATTGCTGGAACCATTCGTAGCGGCCTTTCGCCTGCAGCTCTTCATCGAGCTGGTTGGCGAGCGGCAGCAAATAATGGGTGTCGTTGACCGCGTATTCGGCCATCTCACGCGGCAGCGGTCGCTGAGCCCAGTTCGCCTTCTGCGAGCCCTTCTTCAGCGTGACGCCAAAATATCGTTCCACGAGCGCAGCGAGGCTGAACTCGCGGATTCCAAGCAGGCGCGCCGCGATGACCGTATCGAAGATGCGTGAGGCGGTGAAATTGATGCTCCGCTTGAGAAGACGAAGGTCGAAGTCCGCCCCTTGCAGCACAATCTCCTTGTCGGCCAGCGCGGTCGCGAGCGGTGACAAATCAAAGCCGGCGAGCGGATCGACCAGGTAATCGCGACCATCGAAGCTCAGCTGAATGAGGCAAAGCTTCTCGTAGTAGCAATGGAGGCTGTCGGCCTCGGTGTCGACGGCGATGCGGTCGGCGTGATCCAGCTGCGGCAGCATCGCCGCGAGTTGCGCGTCGTTCGTGATCACCGTCTGGTAGGCACGCTGCGCTGCGGCGTCCGAGCGGCGTGGCCACGGCTCAAAGGTTCGCACGTGCCACCCGCGTTGTGACCGTCTCGGACATCGCAGCGCGATGTCCCTACCCTCTCACGCCTGATCATCGCAGCCCGGCCAGCAACAGCTCGGCGTTCGTCTTCGTCGCCTGGAGGTTGCCGATCAACATCTCCATGGCCTCGATCGGCGGCAGCGCGGCCATCGCTTTACGCAACACCTTCACGCGCTCCCATTCATCCGGATGGTAGAGCAGGTCCTCGCGCCGCGTGCCCGACTGCAAGACATGGATCGCCGGGTACAACCGCTTCTCGACTAGCGAGCGGTCGAGATGCAGCTCCATGTTTCCGGTGCCCTTGAATTCCTCGAAGATCACCTGGTCCATCTTGCTGCCGGTGTCGACCAGTGCCGTCGCCAAAATGGTGAGGCTGCCTCCCTCCTCCACGTTGCGCGCCGCGCCGAAGAACTTCTTCGGCTTCAGCAACGCCTTGGCTTCGACACCGCCGGACATCGTGCGGCCTTTGTTTCCCTGGAGAGAATTATAGCCGCGCGCCAGTCGCGTCATGCTGTCGAGCAGGATCACGACATCGTGTTTCATCTCGACGAGCCGCTTCGCCCGCTCGAGGACCAGCTCGGCCACCTGCACGTGACGCTGCGAATTTTCGTCGAAGGTGGAATTGTAAATCTGGCAATCGACCTCGCGCTGCAGATCGGTGACTTCCTCCGGGCGCTCGTCGACCAGCAGGATGATGAGCACGATCTCCGGATGGTTCACGCGGATCGCCTTCGCAATCTCCTTCAGCAGGATCGTCTTGCCGACGCGGGGAGCGGCGACAATCAATCCACGCTGTCCGCGTCCCAGCGGCGTGAGGAGATCGACCGCGCGCGCACTGATGGAGTTTGTTTTGTCGTTCTCGAGAAAGATTCGCCCTTCAGGGAAGAGCGGCGTCAGGTTGTCGAACGCGGTCGGTTCCTGCCATTGATCAGCCGGCTCACCTTCGATCGATGTGACCTGATCGAGCATCAGAGTCTTCTCGCGATCCCGCGGCAGCCGCACGGTGCCGGCAATCAACTGCCCGGGCCGGAAACGAAAATGCTGCGTTGTCGCTCGCGGCACTCCGACATCTTCCGGCACGGAGAGGAAGTTCAGCGCTGGAGAACGCAACACGCCGAAGGCGTCGGCAACGACGTCGAAGAAGCCATGCGTCGTGAGGCATACTCCGCAGCCGAGCGCCCAGCGGGCAACGTCGAGGATGTGATG
>DATHXZ010000442.1:0-3592 GCA_035459405.1 Chthoniobacterales bacterium | reverse complement strand
AAGAGCGGCGCGTTGAACGACGAACGCGCGGCGCTGACGGCCGGGTAACGGCTGGGGAGCACGGGTTGCCAACCCGTGGCGGCCGGAAGCCTTCCGGCTGCTGGCGTGTTGCAGCTGCCTGCACTTCGGCTGTGTAAGGTGGAGCCTCCCCACCCAATGTTCGCGAAAGACTTTCGCGAACAGCGGGTAGGCTACCCGCGCTCCCCAGAGCCGTAGCGACGCGCTACAGCCGTTCGAGCGGTTGCACGCGATGCAATCCGCAGATGGCGGCTAAAACTTCGAGTCGCAAAAAGACCTTCAAGACTTCGCCGCACAAGATCGAGGTGCGGAAGTCGCAGGTGCATGGGAAGGGCGTTTACGCGATCGAGCCGATCCGCAAAGGCGAGCGCATCATCGAATACACTGGTGAGCACATGCCGTGGGACGATGCGATGGAGCTACCGCCGCGCGATCCGAAGGATCCGTATCACACCTTCTTCTTCTCGCTCGATAATGGCGATGTGATCGACGCGGCGCGGGGCGGGAACGACTCACGCTGGATCAATCACTCGTGCGATCCGAACTGCGAGACGACGGAGGAAGATAACCGCATCTTCGTTTACGCGAAGCGCGCAATCCGTCCGGGCGAAGAGCTGTTCTACGACTACAAGATCGTGCCCGCCGAGCGACGCACGAAGAAGCTCGAGAAGGAATTCGCGTGTCTGTGCGGCAGCGCGAATTGCCGCGGTACGATGCTCGAGCCTGTCGAGCTGAAGAAGAAAAAGTAGGCCGGTGGTAGGGACGCCGCGCTGCGGCGTTCTGGGCGCGTGGCAACGGTCGCCTGCGCTCGCTACCTCGATAGCTGCCACGCGGGTTGGACAGCGCAGCGCGCTGTCCCTACCTACGGCGCCTCGGGTTTTCGATGCTCGAGCAGCCAATCGAAGATGTCGTTCCGGTCGTACGAATCGAGAAGGAAGTGATCGCGGTCCGGCAGTGACGTGAACCGCGGGCGACCTCCCGCTTTCTCGATGGCCTGCACGAGCTCCTCGGTGTCTTTGATCGGCGCCTGCACATCTTTCGCTCCGTGGATGAGCCACAGCGGCACGTTCGTTAGCCGCTTCGCCCAAGCGGTGATCGGACTGTAAGGGCTGATCGCTACGACAGCCGCGAAGCGATCCGGCTGCCGGTAGGCGAGATAAAGCGCGCCGCGTCCCCCCATGCTATGACCGGTCACGTAAATGCGCGCGGCATTGACCCGATGTTCACGCGCGACCTGGTCGACGAGCGCCATCAGCGCGTGAACGTCCGTCCAGATCTCGCCTTCGGGCAGCAGCGGCGACGCGACGATGAATGGAAAATCCGGGTCCTGCTCGAGCCGCTTCGGCAATCCGATTTTCCGCAGCCGCTCGATGTCATCGCCACGCGCCGAGCCGCCGTGGAGATACAGAATGAATGGCCAGCAACGCTGCGGGTCCTCTTCGTACTTCGTCGGCCGGAAGAGCAGATACTGAAGTCGAATCTCCTGTGTGGCTTCGGCCTCAAGCACATTCGTCTGTTGCGCGGCCGCCGTGGCAGCGGTGCGTCCGAGCGTCAGCAATGCAATCACTGAGAGCAAGCGTGTCATCATTCCCACGAGGCCACAGAATTGACAGACTGCCAGCGCCGCGTGATGAGCCGTGCAGCGCCGGGACATTCATCTGCGGGCTTGCAATTCTCTTCGGCGCATTCGTGCGGCTGACGGTCGATCGTCTTCATCATCAACTTCATCGCCGCGAGGGTGATCGCGCACCTTGGGCCAATCGTTCCGGCAGATGCTCCGGGCGTTGATGATGATCGCCGCTGACCTGTTCTTCCTTTCCCACCGCGCCGGTCCACTCTCGGTGGACGCGTGTCTGGAGAAGCGCAAAGTGCCGCATGCATGAGCGGATCGAGACCGAACGCCTGGTCTTGCGCATGTTCGGCAACGAGGACCTGGAGCCTTACTTCGGCATTTGCTCGGACCCGGAGGTGATGGAGTTCATCGGGCAGGGTAAGACGATGAGCCGGCTCGATACCTGGCGGCAGATCGCGGTCATGCTCGGCCACTGGCAGCTGCGCGGTTATGGCTCGTGGGCGGTCGAGGACAAGAGCACCGGCAAGCTGGTCGGGCGCGTCGGATTCATTCACCCGGCGGACTGGCCGGGCCTCGAGCTCGGCTGGGCACTCGCTCGCGCGTCGTGGGGCATGGGCTACGCGACCGAAGCGGCGCGGGCCGCCCTCGAACACGGGTTCCGCCACTTTGGTTTTTCGCGCGTCATCAGCCTTATTCACCCGGAGAACAAGCGCTCAAGCGCAGTCGCTGCACGGCTCGGTGGCGCGGTCGACGGCGAAACGGAACTTCTCGGCTGGCGCGTTCTAGTTTACGCCTACTCGCCCGTCCGGTAGACAAGAACTCCCGCCCAACAACACACAACTATGCATCTACGCGTCCACACATTGTTCATCGGCAGCGCACTTCTGGCGCTGACTGCCACCGCGCAGGAGAAGCCTGTAAAGCCAACCGAAAACGTCGACACACTCACGGCTAAGAACATCCAGGCGAAAGGCGGGAACGACTCCCGCTGGATCAATCATTCGTGCGATCCGAACTGCGAAACGACCGAGATTGAGGACCGCATCTTCGTCTGCCCGCTGCGCAGCATCCAAGTGGGTGAAGAACTATTTTACGACTACCGGATCGTGCCGGCCAAGCGCCGCACGAAAGCGCTGGAGAAGAAGTTCGCCTGCGGTTGCGGGAGCGCGAACTGCCGCGGCACGATGCTCGAGCCCAAGTAGCAATCCGGCAGAAGGAGTCACTGCTCGCGGCTGCCAGTTACCCGGTGACTGTGCAGTCTTCCAGTTACGGAGCCACAGCTTCAGTCACTCACCGTAATTTGCGGATTGACTTGTTACGTGTTTCACGCCACAACGCGTGCCCACTTATGAAGTTCCCCACCAAAGCCGTTGTCGCTGCCATCCTCACCCTGGCTGCAATCATCCCGTTCCGACCAGCCAGCGCTGCTGCTCTCGCGCCGGACTCTAGCTTTGATGCTCCGCTGTTCACCCGCCCAAGTCCTGCCACTCGGATCGTGTTGTTGCCGGACGGGAAATTCCTTCGCTACTTCAATACAGACACGCTGGTAGAACAACGGACGGGCCCGATGACGCGGCATTTCCCTGATGGGAGCCTTGATACCTCATTCCGTATCGGTGGCGACTTCGGGGCCGTAGGAGCAGCGGCGGCAGATAGCCAGGGCCGCGTTATCGTGAGCGTACTCCAGCGGGAATACGGCGGCGGCACGGAAAAGGTGCTGCGCTTGAATGCGGATGGCTCGATCGATCCGAGCTTCAAGGTTTCGGATGTGGGCTCCTTCGGCGTGTTCGAAGTGCAGGCGCTCGTGTCTCTGCCGGACGGCAACACTCTTGTCAGCGGGTTATTCAGCGCTTTCGGCGGGGCGCGGAGCGCCGGCATTCTGCGCTTGCTCCCCGACGGGACACGGGACCCGACCTTCAACGCGACGGCGACCGGGATTGGTCCAGCCGCCCCCGCGGTGCAGCCGGACGGCAAGATTGTGATCGTCGGCAGCTTCCGCCA